>NZ_JBHXQY010000002.1:0-146562 GCF_042716955.1 Nocardiopsis sp. NPDC058631
GCCCCCTGACGGGGGCGGCCCACCGCTCTTCGCGCCTGGTCAAAAGCAGGGTTAAGAGGGTGAGAATCGGGTGAGAGGCCCACTCCGGGACCCCGGAAACACTCTCCCGGAGGCCGCGTCGGTGGTGTGATGGCGGTGCCGCGCTCCCTCGGCTGCCCGACGCCGCCCTCCGGATCCGGGCGCAGCGTCACGGACTCACCACAGTCAGTAGGATGTGACGCGACACGTAGAGCAACGGAGCAGACACCGAAAGCGACACAGAGCCCCCTACTCCCTGAAGGCCGACGCGATGGACACACCCGACGAATCCCCCACCACCCTCGCAGCCCCCCGATCCCGCTGGGAGGCCGTCCAACCCTGGCTCACCCTCGCCTGCCGGGTAGGCCTCGCGGCCGTCCTCGTCTTCGCCGCCGTCTCCAAGTTCCCGCCCGCGCTCTCCGTCCAGGCGGTCGAGGCCTACGACCTCTTCCCCGACGAGATCGCCATGCTCATCGGCTACACGCTCCCCCTCTTCGAACTCGCCCTGGCCGTCCTCCTCCTCGCCGGACTCGCCACCCGCTACGTCGGAGCCGTCAGCGCGATCCTCATGGTCCTCTTCATCGCCGGGATCGTCTCCGCCATGGCCAGGGGCCTCAACATCGACTGCGGCTGCTTCGGCGGCGGCGGGCAGGTCGACCCGGGGGAGACCACCTACGGGCTCTCCATCGCCCGCGACATCGCCTTCGCCGCCATGGGCGCCGTCATCGCGGTCTGGCCCCGGTCACCCTTCGCCCTCGACCGCGCCATCGGACTGTTCCGATGACCCCGGAACCCACCACGGTCGACCACCTCCAGCAGTAGAAACAGGGGAAAGCATGGGGAGTGAAGCGCGCAAGCGCTCCCGCGAGAAACTCAAGGAACAGCGGGAACGGGAGAAGAAGACCGCCAAGCGCACCAAGACGCTCATCGTCCTCGGCGCCGCCGCCGCCGTCATCGTCCTGATCGTCGGCATCGGGTTCGCCGTACTCAACGCCGACCGCCGCGACGCCGGGTTCGAGGGGGCCCTCCCGCCCCAGACCCTCCAGGAGGACGGCAGCGTCGTCCTCGCCCAGGAGGGCGTCCAGGCACCCGTCGTCGAGGTCTACGCCGACTTCCAGTGCCCCGCCTGCCGCCAGTTCGAACTGCTCAACGGCGGCGTCCTCAAGCAGAGCGCCGCCGACGGCGAGGCCATCGTGCACTACCGGCCGGTGAGCATCTTCGCCCAGCAACCCGTGCCCATCAGCAGCAACTCGCTGCGGGCCGGCGCCGCAGCCCGCGCCGCAGCCCAGCACGGCTACTTCGTCCAGTACAACGACATCCTCTTCGAGAACCAGCCCACCGAGGGCAACGAGGGGTTCACCGTCGACGAACTCAAGGACTGGTACCGCCAGACCGACGCCTCCGCCGAGCAGGAGGGCGAGTTCGACCAGCGGATCGACGAGGAGGCGGCCGTCGTCACCACCTTCACCGAGGACTACCTGCCCGCCCTCACCGAGGACGCCATGGCCGAGATCGGCGAGGAGACCCTGGGCACCATGGTCCTGTCCGACCTGATCGCCTGGGGAGCCGACAACGGGCACGACCCCGGATTCCTCGACGGCACCTACACGGGCGAGATCATCACCGCCACGGGAACGGCTTACACTCGCTACAGCGGAGACAACACGTTCCGCGGCACGCCTTCCGTGTACATCAACGGCGAGTTGCTCGACAACAACACCGCCATGACGGTCAGGGGCCTCAACGAGGCGATCGCCTCGGCGGACGCCGGTGAGGTCGACACCCAGCCGATGGGTGACGGGGGTGGCGCGGAGTAGCACCCCTGACAACACCCCCCGCACGCGGGGCGAACCCGAGAGCAGAGCAGTGACACTGTCGTCGACAGCTTCTGAGGGCGCGGCCGAACTCGGCCGCGCCCTCGCGGCCATCCCCAGCCCGCAGATCAACGCGATCCCGATCGGCCCCCTCCAGATCCACTTCTACGCACTGTGCATCCTCGCGGGCGTCATCGTCGCGGTGGTCTGGAGCGAACGCCGCTGGGCAGCCATGGGCGGTGAGAAGGGCACCGTCATGGACATGGCGGTCTGGGCCGTGATCCTGGGCCTGATCGGTGGCCGCCTCTACCACGTCATCAGCGACGCCCAGCTGTACTTCGGCGAGGGGCGCGAACCCATCCGCGCCCTGTACGTGTGGGAGGGGGGCCTGGGCATCTGGGGCGCCGTACCCCTGGGCGCCGTCGGCGTGTGGCTGGTGGCGCGCAAGCGCGGGCTGTCCATGTCCAAGCTCTCGTTCGCCATCGCGCCCACCATCCCCCTCGCCCAGGCCATCGGCCGCTGGGGCAACTACTTCAACCAGGAACTGTTCGGGGCGCCCACGGACGTGCCCTGGGCCGTGGAGATCCTCCCCTACCCCGAGGGCCACCTGCGCCCCGGGATGGAGTTCGGCGTCACCACCTACCACCCCACGTTCCTCTACGAGTCCCTGTGGTGCCTGCTCCTGGCCGTCCTCCTGGCCTGGGCCGGACGCCGCTTCGAGGGCTCCCTCCAGGGCGGCCGGCTCTTCGCCCTCTACGTCATGGGCTACTGCGCGGGCCGGTTCTGGATCGAGTACCTGCGCGTGGACCCCGCCAACGACTTCCTGGGCATGCGCCTGAACAACTGGACCTCCATCGTCGTCCTCCTCGGCGCGCTCGCCTACTTCGTGTGGGCGGGACGCCGCATCGACTCCTTCTCCACCGCCGTCCTCCCCCACGGACACGACGCCGGCACCCAGGTGTTCGGCGCCACAGCCGGCAGTGAGGTTGCCGACGAGAGCACCGTCTACAGCGCCGTGGACAGCGAGGAATCGGCGCTCGGAACACAAACGGGCAGCTCAGAGGAGGCGGGCACGGAATACCACCCGAGCCCTGAGCGATCTAGTACCGAGGGCTCGACCGAGAACGACGCCGGAGACACGGGAACCGATTCCGGGGCGAAGCCCGAGTAGAGCAGGGCTCCCACGCGCGTCGGCCGTGTCCGACCGCGGAGCGGAGAACGCCCTGCACCTTTCGAGCAGACCACGGGTTGACGATTGAGAAAGACCGTGAGCAGAGCTGAGTCCGGGTACGGCCGCAGGGGTCGCCGAGGCGGTTCACGCCGCGCCGACCAGGCCTACACCGAGGACCACGCCGACGACTACGGCCACGACGAGGGCCACGAGCACGACTATGACCCCGAGGAGGACTTCTCCGCGGAGTACGGCCACACCACCACGCCCTCCGACGACACCGCCGACCGGGCCGGTGACGACGAGGGGTACGACGACCACGACGGCTACGAGGACGAGGACGAGGGCGGCGCGCACGCCGCGGAGGAGGCCACCGGCACCCGGCGCTCCTCCCGCCGCCGCAAGGGGCGCGGCGCGTCCGCGGCCGGACCGTCGCGGCGCAAGGCGTCCGGCGCCAAGCGCGGCGGGGTCGGCAAGGTCTCGGCCTTCTCGGCCTCCGCGATCAAGAAGGTCTCGGTCCTGGGCGACCGGCCCAACCAGATCGTCTACACCCTCGCGGAGCAGAGCAAGCGCAAGCGCGGCACCGCCGTCCTGGGCGCACTGCTGGGAGCATTCAGCATCGCTCTGGTCACCCTCCTCGGACTGCTGTCCTTCCAGCTCTTCACCGGATCGGGGGGCACCGTCCTGAGCGGCGACGACACGGTCGTGGCACCACCCGAGGGACACAGCACCCTCACACCGGAGCTGTACCTGTCCGAGCCCAACCGGGAGGACGTGTTCGGCGCCATCGAACAGCGCCCCGAGGACGCCGAACCGATGACGGAGGAATCCGTGTTCGGCTCGGTCGACGAGATCGGGCTGGACGACATGACGCTGGAGCTGCGCCAGAGCAGCGTCACCGACTCCTGCACGTCACTCGTGTGGGGTGAGGACGTGGGCCAGTCCCTGATCGACGCGAACTGCATCCAGGCGGCCACCGGTGTGTACACCGACGCCGACGAGGAGCACATCGCCCAGGTCACGGTCTTCGACCTGGCCAACGTCGACGAGGCCACCGAGGTCGCGGACTCCCTGGACCCGACCAACGCGGAGAACGGCGCCGGATTCCTGCTCACGCAGAACGGCAACGACATCCCCGGCCTCCAAGAGGGTTACAGCCAGGCCAACTCCCAGGTCATGGGCCACTACCTGGCCGTGTTCTGGGTCGCCGACACCGACGGTGCCGAACCCGACGACAACGCCGACATGGCGACGCTGAGCGTGGCCTCCATGAACGCCGCGCGCTTCGTCTACGAGGAGGTCGTCGAGGTGGAGCAGGCCGAGGAGTAGGCCTGTCCAGCCCTGTCGGACACCCCGATAGGATCTCGGACAGATCGACCCTTCCGCCAGGGTCGTGCGGGGCGGGGTGCTTCCGCCCCTCTCCCCAAGCGAACCGGGTCGGCCACGTGCGCGTGGCCGGCCCGCATCCGAGGAAAGGTCCACTGGGTGTCCCCTTCTGAACCGCCGGCGTCCGGTCCTGCCGGACGCCGGAGGAAAAACAGCGAGTCCGACGAGGTGTCGGCGGAGCGGTACTCCCGCACGGGTGGGCGCCGCCGGGCCGGAGGCCGCAGGAAGCAGGAGTCCGCAGGACGTCGAGGCCGCCCCCTCCTCGTGGTGGCCGGAGTGGCCGTCGTGGCCCTGGCGGTCCTGGGCACCGTGGTGTACCTGGGCCTCGGAGACGACGACGGAGCCGACCAGGCCGCCCAGCAGACCCGCCCCGTCGCGTACAGGGTGATCGACACGGGCCGCATGAACGACGTACTGGCCTCCCGGGAAACCGACAGCCGCGCCCTCAACGCGGGCGAGCTGTTCGAGAGCCGTAACGCGGAGATCTCCAGCCAGGAGATCGACTTCGTGCTCCGCGACGCCGACCTGAACGAGGACTGCTCCGCCGCCGTGTGGGGGGAGCAGATCCAGGCCGCCCTGGCCGACGCCGACTGCACCCAGGCCGGCCGCGCCACCTACGTGTCCGAGACCTACTTCGGCGTGACGGCCGTGTTCAACCTCGCCGACGTCGAGGGCAGCCGGGCCGTCGCCGCCGCCATGAACCCGCCCGAGGAGGCCGCGGGCGGCGGGGAGACCGACGAGGACGGCGCCCCGACAGAGAACACCGGTTTCGTACTGCCGCCCTCCGGCGCCGACCCGTTCGACCGCCTGGGGCAGGGCTACAGCGCCAGCGACGCGATCGTCAGCGGCCACTACCTGGTCGTGGTCTGGGTCCAGCCCACCGGATCGGACTCGGTCGAGGAGAGGGTCAGCCTCTCCGGCCCCCTCGTGGCCCTGGCGAACTTCCGCGACCCGCTCTACCGCCGGATGGTCCAGCTGGACGACTCCGGCGCCGGAACCGACACCGGTACGCAGGACGGGACCGTGGAGGAACCGGCCGGGACCGACGGCGTGGTGCAGGACCCGGCGGGAACCGACGGCACCGTCCAGGACCCCGCGGGCACGGACGGGACCGTCCAGGACCCGGCGGGAACCGACGGCATCGGCTGAACCGCGCAAGGAGGGGCCCGGAGGACACGTCCTCCGGGCCCCTCCCCGTTGCGGCACCCCACCCTCCCCGGGGCTCACCCGGGGAGCGGCACTACACCTGGGCGAGCAGGGCGGCGGCCACGCCCCGCAGCTCCGCGAAGCGGTGCTCGGGCAGGTCGAGCAGGGAGTGCCCGGACAGCCACCACGGCGCGGTGGACACAGCCTGGCGCGCGGTGCGCTTGTTGACCGGACGGCCCCTCCACGCACACACCTCGACGAGCCCGGCCCTCAGAGTGGCGGTGAGCGTTCCGTGCGCACGCTCCTGCACGTGGACCAGGAGGAGGTCGACAGCGGCCTCCAAACCCTCGGAGGCGTCCGCGCCCACCGCCTCCGCCGCCCCGGGGCCCGTCCCGGCCGGGCCCGCCGGAGCCGCGTCGCCCCGGGAGAGCGCACTCCGGGTCAGGCGTACCGCGGTCAGGTCGTCGGCACCGAACCCGCGCAGGAACCGCACCCGGAACCGGGGCTCCACCAGGGCACGCAGCCCCCGCTGGCCCGCGGCGTCGCGCACGCACGCCGCCGACGAGGGGACCAGGGCGTACACGGTGTCAGCGGGCGAGGCCAGCGCCGCGCGGGCCGCCAGCCGTTCCCACCCGCCGGTCAGGTTCAGGACGGCGCAGCGGCCCCCGGGAGCGGGCGCCTCCATCCAGGTGGACAGCCGCACCCTGCCCGACCCCGACACCTCGGCGGGCCACTCGCCCACCAGAGCCGGCTCCGCGCCCGCGACGCCCGCGGGTCCGTCCTCCCCGCGTCCTTCGCCCGTGTCCTCGCGGACACGGGCGAGCACGGCGCGGGCGCGCTCCGCGTCGAGCCCGCCACGGGCCTCCTTGGCGTTCACACCCTGGCTGTACACCCGGGCCGCGTCGCCCGAGGGCGGCGGCAGGGTCCGCGCGAGGGGCCGGAGCACGTAGAGGTCGGAGGCGGCCCCGATCGACTCCGCGCCGTGGTAACGGTTGAAGTCCGGCCAGACCGCCTCGAACAGCAGGTCCATGCGGGCCAGCCGCGACTGGGTGGTGGCCGCCAGCTTCGGGGTGGTCTCGCTGGCGCCGTAGGCCACCAGGACCCGTCCCCGGCGGGGGTCGGCCATCCCCTCCACACCTCGGCGCACGAACAGTTCCACCCCGTCGGCGGTGTACGGCGGATCGGTGAACACCACGTCCGCGACCCCGCGCACCGTGGGCGGCAGCCCGAGCCGCAGGTCGGCCGTGTGCGTGCGCACTCTCAGGTCCAGCCTGGCGGCCAGTGCGTCGATGTGGGCCAGCACGCGCTCGTCGATGTCGACGACCTCCGCACGGGCCCCGGGGCACACGAGCGTCAGCGCGATCGAGGTCAGGTCGTGGTCTCCCACACACAGCAGCACCCGGTCGTGGAGGTCGAACCGCGTGGCCAGGAACAGGGCCCGGCGCAGCGCCGTCTCGGCGGTCGCGGTGACGTGGTCCAGGTCCAGGTCGGAGGCGGGCCCCTCGGCGACGGCGCGCGTCAGCTCGGCCCTGGCGCGGGCGTACCGGGGCAGGAGGTGGGCGACGGGGTCGGCGAGGTCGTCGGAGGCCGCGCCGGCGTAGTCGGCGGGCCGCACCAGGCGCACGCGGCCCTGGCGGCCTCCGCTCTCGGTGACGAGCTCACCCGCCTCGACCAGCTCCTTGAGCAGGGACGACACCAGCGTGTAGGCCACACCCGTGGCCTGCACCAGGTCGTCGGTGCTCCACCACCGGCCGTTCGCGAGCAGTGCGAGGACCCGGAGCGGCCGGGGCGCGTTCACGCCGTACTCGTGCACCAGCCGGTACGCGTCCGCGGGTAGCGGCGGGGCACCGCCGGGCGGGTGCGCGGCGGAGGTGCCCGAAACCGTGACGCCAGAGGCTCGGGTGGTGTGGTCGGAGGGCGCGGAACAGTGCTCGTCCGGGCCGGGGGAAGTCGGGTGGCCTGCCATCCACCGATCGTCCCACGGGTCGGCGGGTGGCCGTGGCCGCGCAGGTCAGAGTGCCTGAACACGGGTGAGGGAGATATCACTCCCCCGCGGGGCCCGGGCCCCCTTGGGAGGTGGGTTAACACCGGGGTAATGTGGGTCAGCGGCGCGCGACGTCATGCGATCCTGCGGTGGAACGCCGACCCACAGTCGGTGTTTTATCCACTTTGGGAGGTTTAGCGGGGTTCCCTCGTGGAAAAACCGGCTAGGCCAGCCCTCATCGGGAACAACCGAGAGGGACAGCACCGCCCCCCAGGGGGAGCGAACCGCGACCAACGGCGCACCGCAGCGCCATTTGGTCTAGACCTGCGATTCGCATCGCGGCTGGACCAGCATGTATAAGAGAACCTGCCCGCAACGGGCGACCCGACCGCCACCGGCGACCACGAGGACGTGGCCGCACAACGGTAGCGGGCACGGCACCCACAGCCGGGAACCGCCGCCTCCGCGGCAACACAACTCCATCCGCACGCAGCAGGGCCAATGTCGTCCCAGATGCGCTTTTCACGAAGCCGACAAAAGACGACAGGGAGGGTAGATGCCCGCTGCTCAGGTGCGACGTTCGTCCGTCCGAACGAACGCAGAATCCACTTCCCAGGGCCTGTACGACCCCACCTTCGAGCACGACGCCTGCGGTGTGGGCTTCGTCGCCGACCTCACCGGCCGTCGCAGCCACAACATCGTCGAGCAAGCGCTCACCGTACTCCGCAACCTCGACCACCGAGGCGCCAGCGGAGCGGACCCCGACGACGGCGACGGCGCGGGCATCCTCACCCAGATCCCGCACGAGCTCTACACCCAGGTCTGCGACTTCACCCTCCCCGAAACCGGCGCCTACGCCACCGGCATCGGCTTCCTCCCCGTCGACGCCGCCGAACGCGCCACCGCCGTCGACGCCATCAACGCCATCGTCACCGACGAGGGCCTGACCCTCCTCGGCTGGCGCGAACTGCCCTTCGAACCCCAGTACAGCGGCCCCGCCGCCCGCGAAGCCATGCCCTACTTCGGGCAGCTCTTCATCACCGGCACCAAGGGCACCCCCACCGAGGGCCTCACCGGCATCGAACTCGAACGCCACGCCTACTGCGTCCGCAAGCGCGCCGAGCACGAGACCGACGTCTACTTCCCGAGCCTGTCCCCGCGCACCATCGCCTACAAGGGCATGCTCACCACCCCGCAACTCGAACCGTTCTTCCCCGACCTGTCCGACCGGCGCTACACCTCCGGCCTCGCCCTGGTCCACTCACGGTTCTCCACCAACACCTTCCCGTCCTGGCCGCTCGCCCACCCCTTCCGCTACGTCGCACACAACGGCGAGATCAACACGGTCAAGGGCAACCGCAACATGATGCGCGCACGCGAGGCCAAACTCGCCAGCGACCTCATCCCCGGCGACCTCGACCGCATCTTCCCCATCGTCGACCCCGACGACTCCGACACCGCGTCCTTCGACGACGCCCTCGAACTCCTCCACCTCGGCGGACGCACCCTCCCGCACGCAGTGCTCATGATGATCCCCGAGCCCTGGGAGAACCACACCGAGATGGACCCGGCCGTCCGGGCCTTCTACGAGTACCACTCCACCCTCATGGAGCCCTGGGACGGCCCCGCCTCGGTGTCCTTCACCGACGGCACCCTCGTCGGCGCCGTCCTGGACCGCAACGGACTGCGCCCCGGCCGCTACTGGGTCACCGAAGACGGCTTCGTCGTCCTCGCCAGCGAAGCCGGCGTCCTCGACATCGACCCCGCCACCGTCGTCCGCAAGGGACGCCTCCAGCCCGGACGCATCTTCGTCGTCGACACCGCCCAGGGCCGCATCATCGAGGACGAGGAGATCAAGGCCGAACTCGCCGCCGAACACCCCTACCAGGAGTGGATCGACTCCGGCGTCCTACGCCTCGCCGAACTCCCCGCCGCGGACCCCGTCCCCGTCACCGAACTCAACCTCGCCCAGCAGGTGTTCGGCTACACCGAGGAAGAACTCCGCATCATCCTCACCCCCATGGCCCGCACCGGCGCCGAACCCATCGGCTCCATGGGAACCGACACACCCGTCGCCGCGCTCTCCGACCGCTCCCGACAGCTCTTCGACTACTTCTCGCAGAACTTCGCCCAGGTCACCAACCCGCCCCTGGACGCCATCCGCGAAGAGATGGTCACCAGCCTGTCCACCCTCCTCGGCGCCGAACACAACATCCTCGACGCCGCACCCGGCGACACCCAGCGACTCGTCCTGCCCACACCCGTCGTCGACCAGGCCGAACTCGCCGCCATCATCGCCGCAGGCCACCACAACCCGGCACTCAAGACCTTCACCATCGACGGCACCTACCCCGTCGACGGCGGAGGCGACGCCCTCTCGGCACGCCTCGACCAGATCAACACCGAGGTCACCCAGGCCATCGCCGACGGCGCCCACATCCTCGTGCTCAGCGACCGACGGGCCGACGCCGACCGCGCACCCGTCCCCTCGCTCCTGCTCACCGGCTCCGTCCACCACCACCTGGTACGCGAGAAGACCCGCACCGAGGTCGGCCTCCTCATCGAGGCCGCCGACATCCGCGAATGCCACCACGTGGCGCTCCTCGTCGGCTACGGCGCCTCCGCCGTCAACCCGTACCTGGCACTCGCCACCGTCCGCGACATGGTCGAACGCGGCACCCTCGGCGGCGTCGACGCCGACACCGCCGTCCGCAACACCGTCAAGGCGTTCGGCAAGGGCGTCCTCAAGGTCATGTCCAAGATCGGCGTGTCCACGGTCAGCTCCTACACCGGAGCCCAGATCTTCGAGGCCCTCGGCCTCGGCCAGGACGTCATCGACCGCTGCTTCACCGGAACCACCTCCCGCCTCGGCGGCGTCGGCTTCGACGTCCTCGCCGAAGAGGTCGCCATCCGCCACCGCCGCGCCCACGCCGCCAACCCCAACGCCCACCGGCGCCTGGACGTCGGCGGCGAATACCAGTGGCGCCGCGAGGGCGAACCCCACCTCTTCAACCCCGAGACGGTCTTCAAACTCCAACACTCCACCCGCACCCGCACATACGAGATCTTCAAGGAATACACCTCCAAGATCGACGACCAGGCCGAGAAGCTCATGACCCTGCGCGGACTCTTCCGCCTCCGCGAGGGCGTACGCGAACCCGTCCCCATCGACGAGGTCGAGCCCGTCTCCGAGATCGTCAAGCGCTTCTCCACCGGCGCCATGTCCTACGGCTCCATCTCCGCCGAGGCACACGAAACCCTCGCCATCGCGATGAACCGCCTCGGCGGCAAATCCAACACCGGCGAGGGCGGCGAGGACCCCGCCCGCTTCACCCCCGACGCCAACGGGGACCTGCGGCGCAGCGCCATCAAGCAGGTCGCCTCCGGCCGCTTCGGCGTCACCTCCCACTACCTCAGCAACGCCGACGACATCCAGATCAAGATGGCCCAGGGCGCCAAGCCCGGCGAGGGCGGCCAGCTGCCCGGCCACAAGGTCTACCCGTGGATCGCCCACACCCGGCACTCCACCCCCGGCGTCGGACTCATCTCCCCGCCGCCCCACCACGACATCTACTCCATCGAAGACCTCGCCCAGCTCATCCACGACCTCAAGAACGCCAACCCGGCCGCACGCGTCCACGTCAAGCTCGTCTCCGAAGCAGGCGTGGGCACCGTCGCCGCAGGCGTCTCCAAGGCCCACGCCGACGTCGTCCTCATCTCCGGCCACGACGGAGGAACCGGCGCCTCGCCGCTCACCTCCCTCAAGCACGCGGGCACACCCTGGGAACTCGGCCTCGCCGAAACCCAGCAGACCCTCCTGCTCAACGGCCTGCGCGACCGCATCGTCGTCCAGGCCGACGGCCAGATGAAGACCGGACGCGAC
Organism: Nocardiopsis sp. NPDC058631; assembly: GCF_042716955.1. NCBI lineage: Bacteria > Bacillati > Actinomycetota > Actinomycetes > Streptosporangiales > Nocardiopsidaceae > Nocardiopsis > Nocardiopsis sp. NPDC058631. Next base: position 11,403 of record NZ_JBHXQY010000002.1, read on the forward strand.
GTCGTCATCGCCGCACTGCTCGGCGCCGAGGAATTCGGCTTCGCCACCGCACCCCTCGTCGTCTCCGGCTGCGTCATGATGCGCGTCTGCCACCTCGACACCTGCCCCGTCGGCGTCGCCACCCAGAACCCCGCCCTACGCGAACGGTTCTCCGGCAAGGCCGACCACGTCGTGAACTTCTTCGAGTTCATCGCCCAAGAGGTCCGCGAGTACCTCGCCCAGCTCGGCTTCCGCAGCATCGACGAGGCCATCGGCGCCGTCGACCTGCTCGACACCACCGAAGCCGTCACCCACTGGAAGGCCCAGGGCCTGGACCTCGCACCGATCCTCCACGAGGTCGAACCCCGCACCGGCGACCACCGCACCCACCGCCGCACCCAGGACCACGGCCTGGAGAAGGCCCTGGACAACACCCTCATCCAACTCAGCGAAGGCGCCCTCGACTTCGGCCGGCCCGTCAAGCTCGAACTGCCCGTACGCAACGTCAACCGCACCGTCGGCACCATGCTCGGCCACGAGGTCACCAAGCGCTACGGCGCCGACGGCCTCCCCGACAACACCATCGACGTGTCCTTCACCGGATCCGCAGGACAGTCCTTCGGCGCCTTCGTGCCCAAGGGCGTCACCCTGCGCCTGTCCGGCGACGCCAACGACTACGTCGGCAAGGGACTCTCCGGCGGACGCGTCGTCGTCCGACCCTCCGCCGACACCCAACTCGTCGCCGAGGACCACATCATCGCCGGGAACGTCATCGCCTACGGAGCCACCTCCGGCGAGATCTTCCTCCGCGGCATCGTCGGAGAACGCTTCTGCGTCCGCAACTCCGGCGCCCTCGCCGTCGTCGAAGGCATCGGCGACCACGGCTGCGAGTACATGACCGGCGGCCGCGCCGTCATCCTCGGCCGCACCGGACGCAACTTCGCCGCCGGCATGTCCGGCGGAGTCGCCTACGTCCTCGACCTGGACACCGAGCGCGTCAACACCGAGATGGTCGAGATCGACGCACTCACCGACGAGGACCGGACCTACCTCACCGACGTCCTCACCCGCCACCACGCCGAGACCGGATCGGCCGTCGCCGAACGGCTCCTCGCCGACGGCGACACCGCACTCACCCGGATCGCCAAGGTCATGCCTCGCGACTACAAGCGGGTCCTGCTCGCCCAGGCCGAGGCCGAACGAGACGGCCGCGACGTCAACGAGGCCGTCATGGCCTCCGCGCAGTCCTGAGCGCCGGCCCACACGAGAGGAGGAGAAACACCATGGCCGACCCCAAGGGTTTCCTGAAGACCACCGAGCGAGAACTCCCCAAGCACCGCCCCGTCGACGTCCGCATCCAGGACTGGCGCGAGGTGTACGAGGACTTCGACCGCGCCACCGTCACCAAGCAGGCCTCACGCTGCATGGACTGCGGCATCCCGTTCTGCCACAACGGCTGCCCCCTCGGCAACCTCATCCCCGAGTGGAACAACCTCGTCCACACCCACGACTGGGCCGAGGCGATCGAACGCCTGCACGCCACCAACAACTTCCCGGAGTTCACCGGACGGCTCTGCCCCGCACCCTGCGAATCCGCCTGCGTGCTCGGCATCAACCAACCCGCCGTCACCATCAAGAACGTCGAAGTCTCCATCATCGACCGCGCCTGGGACGAGGGCTGGGTCAAGCCCCTGCCCCCCACCACCCGCACCGGCAAGAAGGTCGCCGTCGTCGGCTCCGGCCCCGCCGGACTCGCCGCCGCCCAGCAGCTCACCCGAGCCGGACACGACGTCACCGTCTACGAACGGGCCGACCGCATCGGAGGCCTCCTCCGCTACGGCATCCCCGAGTTCAAGATGGAGAAGCGGCACATCGACCGCCGCCTCGCCCAGATGACCGCGGAAGGCACCACCTTCCGCACCGGCACCGACATCGGCGCCGACATCACCGTCGACCAGCTCCGCGCCGACCACGACGCCGTCGTCCTGACCGGCGGCGCCACCGCCTGGCGCGACCTGCCCGCACCCGGACGCGAACTCAAGGGCATCTACCAGGCAATGGAATACCTGCCCCTGGCCAACAAGGTGCAGGAGGGCGACTACGACCGCGCCCCCATCCACGCCGAGGGCAAGCACGTCATCGTCATCGGCGGCGGCGACACCGGAGCCGACTGCGTCGGCACCGCCCACCGCCAGGGCGCCGCCTCGGTCACCCAGCTGGAGATCATGCCCAAGCCCCCGGCGAAGCGGCCCGACCACCAGCCCTGGCCGACCATGCCGATGCTGTACAAGGTCACCAGCGCCCACGAAGAGGGCGGCCGGCGGCTCTACTCCGTCAACACCCTGGAGTTCGTCGGCGACGACGACGGCAACGTCCGCGCGCTGAAGCTGGTCGAGGTCAAGCGAGGGGCCAACGGCTTCGAGCCCGTCGAGGGCACCGAACGCGAGATCCCCGCCGACCTGGTCACCCTCGCCATGGGCTTCGTCGGACCCCAGAAGGAGGGCCTGCTCGAACAGCTCGGCGTCGAACTGGACGGGCGCGGAAACGTCGTACGCGACAACGACTACCGCACCAGCGTCGACGGCGTGTACTGCGCCGGCGACATGGGCCGCGGCCAGTCGCTGATCGTGTGGGCCATCGCCGAGGGCCGCTCCGCAGCCGCCGGCGTCGACCGCTTCCTCACCACCGGCAGCGACCTGCCCGGCGGAACCACCCTGCCGGTGGCCATCCCGCCGACCGAGCGCCCCCTGGTCTAGAGGGCACACCGCTCAGCGGCACACACGGCAGCGCACCACGCCTCGGGCGCGGGGGGACCACACCCCCCGCGCCCGAGGCGTTCGCGCACTCAGGCGCACGCAGCCCAGGGCGCCCCGCGCCCTCCGTCCACAGGCCGACACACCCCCTGGCCCGACAAGCCACCCACAGCGACAATGGAAACAGGGAACCCGACCAGCGCCCACGGGACCCCACGACGGGCCCACCACCGGCGCCCGCACACAACGCCACCCGAGGACGAACACATGGTCTACCGGCTCATCGGCGACACCGCCATGGTTCTCCACCTGCTCTTCCTCGCCTACGTCACCCTCGGCGGGTTCCTCGCCTGGCGCTGGCCCCGCACCATCTGGCCCCACATCGCCTGCGCCCTCTACGGCCTCGGCATCACCGTCATCGGATGGACGTGCCCCCTCACCACCCTCGAAACCTGGGGCCGCGAACAAGCCGGACAAGCAGGACTCCCACCCACCGGCTTCATCGACCACTACCTCACCGGCGTCATCTACCCCCCCGAACACCTCCTCACCGTCCAACTCGCCGTCGCCGCCACCATCGCCGCATCCTGGACCGGCTACCTCATCCGCCACAGAAAACGCAGACACCACACGGTCCCGAACCGACCGTAAAGATCGCGGATGGATTACCCCCCGAGCTGTTCTCCGCACCCCACCCCAGACGTACCGTCGAAGACATGATCGTCGTGACCTGGGACTCCTTCCGCACCGCGGAACACTTCACCATGCGCAACGCCCGCCTCATCGACCGGCACCGTTTCGCCCACCTCTTCCAGAACGGCCCCACCGAACCCGTCCGCCAAGCACTCGCCGCCTACCGCAACCTCGACGGCGGATACGGCAACGGACTCGACCCCGACCTCCGCGGCCACGCCAGCCAACCCGCCGCCATCGAAATCGCCCTGCGCTACCTCGACCAACTCGGCCCCATCCCCGCCGACATCGGCCTCGGCATCTGCCGCTACCTCACCACCGTCAGCGACCCCGACGGCGGAACCCCACCGGTCCTGCCCAACGTCCGCTACAGCGAAGCCGCACCCTGGTGGCAACACCGGGACGGCCACACCGCCGACCTCGGCCTCACCGCCCTCATCGCCGGCTACCTCCACAAACACCACATCAGCCACCCCTGGCGCGACCTCGCCACCGCCTGGTGCTGGAAACACATCGACAACCTCCACTGGACCAGCCCACACGAAGCCGTCGGCATCTGCACCTTCCTCCAGCACACACCCGACCGGCACCGCGCCATACAGACCATCAACCGCCTCTACGCCATGATCCGCGCCGTCATCGACGTCAACACCAAACCCAGCGGACAACAACACGTCCACACCGCACTCGACCTCGCCAACGACCCAGGCCACATCGCCCGCCCCCTCTTCACCGAGGCCGAAATCAACCGCACCCTCGACTACTTCGAGCAGAGCCAACGCCCCGACGGCGGCTGGGACGCCACCTGGGACCACTGGGACACCGCCGCCACCCTCGAACGCGAAGGCATGCGCACCATCCAACGCCTACGCATCCTCCGCGCCTACGGCCGCGTCGCCGCGTTCCTCCCACCACCACGCCGCGACCGCTGAACACCCACCCACAGGGCCCGGCCAACCGACCGGGCCCCGCACCCACGGTCCCCACAAGGGCACCAACAGGCCAACAAACAACCCAAAACCCCGCACACCACCCACTACCCCAACGTCAAAAACCGCACCCCCGACGCCTCCCACACCCCCCGAACCCCAACACCCCCACGCCCCGTCACCGCACGCACCGCCGCCAACCCCCCCACACGACCCGACAACGCACCCGGCACCAACCCCTCAACCGCCACCGGATCCGCCTCCCCGAACAACAACCCCCGCACCACATCCAAAGCCCCACCACACACCCACGGCTCACGCCCCAACGCATCCGCCAGATCCAACCCGTGCAACGACGCCTCCACCACCCGCGTCACCAGAAAATCCGACAACAACATCCGATCACCATGCCGCGTCACCACCATCCGATCCACCGGCTCCGCAGCCAACCGCGCCACCAACGAAGACCACCGCCCCCGCAACACCCGCCCCGCCTCACCCGCATCCTCCCGACACGCCGCAGCCTCCACAGCCGAACCCACCCGCCGCGCGTTCACCCCCGCCGAAAACCGCACCCCCGGCCGGTAATACTCCCCAGCAGAAACCAACCCCCCACCCGTCACCGAAGATTCACCATCCAACATCCGCTCCACCTGCAACACCGCCCCCACCGTGTGCGCCGCCAACGCCGCCACATCCCACGGCACACACCGCGTCACCACCACCGCCTCCTCCTCCGACAACCCCCACAACACCGCATCCAACGACGCCACCTCGACCGCCAACGCACCCAGCACCACATCACGCGAGAACACAGAACCTCCCAGAATCCCAACCGACACAGGCAACCTACAGAAAGCCCCCACACCACCCAGAACCCAGTTCGTGCAACGCCCCAGTTCGTCTTCCCGCAGCCTGAGATACGTCCATTCGCAACCTGGTTTAGACCACTGCATCCCTCAGACGCTCTAAAGTGATACGTGTGACACGTCGAGCAAAAATCGTCGCGACCCTCGGTCCCGCCACGTCGAGCACGGAAGTACTCCGCAAGCTCGTCGACGCCGGACTCGACGTCGCCCGCATCAACCTCAGCCACGGAACCTACGACGACCACAGCGCCAGCCTCGCCAACCTGCGCGAAGCCGCTGAGTCAGCCCAACGAGCAGTCGGCGTCCTCGCCGACCTCCAAGGCCCCAAGATCCGCGTCGGCACCTTCCCCGACGGACCCGTCGAACTCCACGCCGGAGACGAATTCATCGTCACCATCGACGACGTCCCCGGCGACGCCACACGCGTCTCCACCACCTACAAGGGCCTCCCCGGCGACGTCCGCCCCGGAGACCGCGTCCTCATCGACGACGGCCGCATCGCCCTCGAATGCACCAAGACCACCAGCACTGACGTCCACACCCGCGTCATCTACGGCGGCACCGTCTCCAACCACAAGGGACTCAACCTCCCCGGCGTCTCCGTCAGCGTCCCCGCACTCACCGAAAAAGACGAAGCAGACCTGCGCTGGGCCCTCCACCAGGGCGTCGACATGGTCGCCCTCTCCTTCGTCCGCAGCCCCGCAGACGCCGAGGAATGCCACCGCATCATGGACGAAGAGGGCATCACCGTCCCCCTCATCGCCAAAATCGAAAAACCCCAAGCGGTCGAACGCCTCCAGGACATCATCGAGGTCTTCGACGGAGTCATGGTCGCCCGCGGCGACCTCGGCGTCGAACTCCCCCTCGAAAACGTCCCCATGGTGCAAAAACGCGCCGTCGAACGCTGCCGCGACAAGGCCAAACCGGTCATCGTCGCCACCCAGATGCTCGAATCCATGATCGGATCACCCCGGCCCACCCGCGCCGAAGCCTCCGACGTCGCCAACGCCGTCCTCGACGGCGCCGACGCCGTCATGCTCTCCGGCGAGACCAGCGTCGGCCAGTACCCCATCGAGACCGTCGAGACGATGGCCCGCATCGTCTGCGCCGCAGAACAAGAATCCCTGCGCGCCTCGCACATCCTCAACCGGGTACCCGAAACCACCGGCGGAGCCATCGCCCGCGCCGCCGCCGAGATCGGCGCCACCATCGGCGCCAAGGCCCTCGTCGCCTTCACCATGTCCGGCGAGACCGCCCGACGCCTGGCCCGCTACCGGTCACCCATCCCGCTCCTGGCGTTCACCACCGAGGACGCCACCCGCGGAACCCTCTCCCTCACCTGGGGAGTGGAGACCAACCAGGTGCCCTGGGTCGACAACACCGACGACATGGTCCGCCAGGTCGAAGCCGAACTCCTCCAGCTCGGCGACTACACCAAGGGCGACAAGGTCGTCATCGTGGCGGGCAGCCCGCCCGGAACCACCGGATCCACCAACTCCCTGCGCGTCCACCGCCTCGGCGACGCAGTCGCGCTCGGAAACGCGTAGGACCAGGCGCCCGACCAGAGGCGCCCGCTGACGTGCCGCATCAGGTCCGGCCCGGAGGAACGGCGTATGAGCCGCGCCGCCCACCGGGTCAGGACCAGGTGCGGCCGACGTGTCCCCGGGCCCCTACGGCTCCGGATGGGCCGCCAGCCCACCCTCGGGAATGACCCGCTCCAACGGCATGTCCCACGGCAACAGGTTCCACGGACTCCGCACCTCCTCGGTGAGCAGGCCCAGAGCAGCCCACACCCGGTCCGACCCGCCGTGGTCGCCCTCCACACCCTTGTCCGGCCACAGCAGGTACCCCGCGTGGAAGGCCGTCGACAACTGCTGCCACGACGAGTACCGGCGCTGGAGGTCGGAGGCCACCCGCCGCAACAGTGTCTGCGTCTCCACCGGACTCAACCAGTCCAGGGTCGCGCCCCCGCACACCAACCGGATGACGTGCACGGACCGCCACCACTGGTACGCGCCGATGATCACCGTCTCGTCGGCCTCACCGGCCTGCGTGACCACACGCAGCCGGGACACCTGCTCCGGGGTCAGTAGAACATGCGCCCCCGTCGCCCGACCGCCCTCGCCCTGCGGGAACCGCGACCGGGCGATCCCGCTGCCCAGGTCCACCACCAGGTCCAGCGAGGGACTGGTGTGCAGTTCGCCCAGGAGTCCCTCCACGGCGGTCAGGAGCGACTCGCGGTCGGTCACCTCCCACTGGCGCTCCAGCAGGCGCCGGTAGCGGCGGCGCAGTGACGGACGGGCGACCACGTCCCAGGGCTCGGCGAGCGCCACACGGAAGGGAGCGGCCACGGCGGCGGCCCAGCGCTCCGTGCTCAACGGCGCGTCCGGGTTCTTGGTACGCACGGCGGGGGACTCGCGGGCGCCGATGACCAGCTCCGCGAAGGAACCGGCGACCAGGGCCGCAGCGGGAAGGAACGACCAGCCGGGTTGCCCCACGGCCACGAGCAGGACGACGAGCAGTGCGAACGGCGTCAGCAGCCACGGCTGGCGGCGCCGGGAGCCCCAGGCCACGACGACCCAGGCGCCGATAACCAGTGCGCCGACGATTCCGGCCACCGCGGTCAGCACCTGCTGCTCCTCTCCTGAGAACTCGTTCCTGATCTTCAAGGATCGGGGACGGGCGACTGCCGGGGCGACCGAACCCACGGGTTGTACTCAGGTTGTGGCCGTGATGTGACCGGTTCGGCCGCCTTGCCCCGGGATAAAGTGACAAAAGGCCTATTTAGGGCCGTACTGGCCGGGTAGCTATGCAGGTTCCGGCCCGGCTGGCCGAACCTCAGTACTTGGGCCCGACGAACTCGTCCATCCGCGCCACGGCGGCCTTCTGGGCTACCGAGACGATGAAGGCGTCGTGGTGCGGGGGTTTCTCCTCTACTCGTCGTTTCCAAGCGATGCCGAGTCGGTCGAGGCCGTTGGTGAGGAGGTCGCTGATCTCCTGAGACGTGTTGGAGAAGAAGTAGCGCGGGTACTCGTAGTACTTCCATCCCTCGCCTGTCTTCTTGCGCACACGGTTGGAGACACGGCAGCCGTCGGAGTGGATCAGGCCTCGCACGAACGATGGGGTGTGGTCGTCGACTATCTGCTGTTGCCAGGGGTCGAGGACGATCGGCCGGGAGTGCTTCATCCCTCTGCCGTTCTGGGGGAAGACGCAGCGCCAGTGCTTCGAGGCCCCCTTGACCTCTGTGCAGCCCTTCCGCCGAACTCGGAAGACCTTCACAGGGAAGACCTTGGGTATCGCTTCAGCGCACTCCTCGATCAGGCCGGGCCATGTGTCGGAGCACGCGATTGACAGGTAGTCGACTCCGTTGCGGATGTGACCGATGTACCCGTCCCCCAGGTAGAGGCCGAGTAGGTAGCTGTAGGCCGCAGGGTCCACATCCCCGTTTGCGCAGACGGGGCAGTAGAAGCTTCGGTCGGCCGTGGTGTGAGGAGCGCGCCTGGTGCCGTAGCGCCAGTGCCGGAGCGCCTGGACAGAGACGCTGCACTGTGCGGCGATGGCGTGGTCGGTCATACCCAAGGCCTTGAGGCGCAGGGTCTCGTCAACGATTTCGCGTGAGTGCATAGCGTGAATGCTTGCTCACGCATACGACATTATTCTTTGCTGTCCCAGAGCGGGCAAACGAGAAGAGCCGCCCTGGGGCGGCTCGTCGAGGAGGGGCTGGGAGTGCCGGAAGTGGGATTCGAACCCACACACTCTTGCGAGCGGGGGCTTTTGAGGCCCCTATGTCTACCATTCCATCATTCCGGCCTGTATGTCCGGTTTGCTCCGGAGCGTCGAAAACGGTGATGCTCAGCCAACGGTGGTGTCACGATTGGCGCGCATTGCCGGTCCCGACGCTCAGCATCCTAGCGGATCTCTGTAACCTCGTGTACGTGACGAGGACGCAGAGCCGTGTGGTGATCGCGGAAGATGAGGCCCTGATCCGCCTGGACCTCAAGGAGATGCTGGAAGAGGACGGTTACGCCGTCGTCGGCGAGGCCGGTGACGGGGAGACCGCTATCCGGCTTGCCCGGGAGCTCAAGCCCGACCTGGTGATCACCGACATCAAGATGCCGGTGCTCGACGGCCTTTCCGCCGCCGAGCGCATCGCCGGGGAGCGCATCGCCCCGGTCGTCATCCTGACCGCCTTCTCCCAGCGTGAGCTGGTGGAGCGCGCGCGGGACGCCGGGGCCATGGCCTACCTGGTCAAGCCGTTCAACAAGGCGGACCTTGTGCCGGCGATCGAGATGGCCACCTCCCGCTACGCCGAACTGGCGGCGCTGGAGTCGGAGGTCAGCAACCTCCAGGACCGTCTTGAGACCCGCAAGCTGGTCGAGCAGGCCAAGGGGCTTCTCCAGAGCCGCCACGGGATGAGTGAGCCCGAGGCGTTCCGGTGGATCCAGAAGAATTCGATGGATCGGAGACTGACCATGAGGAAGGTCGCGGAGACGGTCGTCGAGACCCTCGGGGGACAGTAGGCCGACCAGGCCGACCCCCATGACGCTGAACTGGGGCCGCACCCGACCGGGTGCGGCCCCGGCGTCGTTCTGGGGTGTGCCGGGCGGAGGAGAGGTGCGTGGCGGTTCGTCGGGGGGCGGAAGCGAGACGAATGGCCACCGTCAACGGGTGATCAGTACCAGTTTGATCTCGTTTGCGCACAATGGGGTGACGGTTGGGTCACGTGGCTTTAGCCCTGCTGAATGATCAGCCTAAACCGGGCTAAACTCGCCGCACCGAACAGTAAAGGACAAGCGGTACCGAATGCTCACATTTGGTGCCGCCACCCTCAGATGCGCAAGGAGCGCGCGTGCGCACACGTCTCGTGACCGTGTTGCTCGCCCTGATCACCGCCATCCTGGTGATCCCCGGGCCAGTGGCAGCGGCAGACGAACAGGGCGGTGAAGCGCTGCACGGTCAGATTCTCAACCCGGACAACCGGGATCAAGGTGTCGAAGGCATCGGGATCACGGTCTACGGCGGTGAGGACGAGATCGGAGCAGCGGAGACCGACTCTGATGGAATGTGGGAAGTGGAGCTACCCGAACCGGGTACCTACCGCGTAGTGGTGGACCAGGAGTCCGTCCCCAGCGAGTTCGTCGTACGAGAGGGCATCATCGTCGACGGCGAGACCGAGGTCGAGGTCGAGGCCGATGACCGGCGTCCCCTCATCGTGGCTCTCGAGGGCGTCGGCGCCGGTGAGGACGACGCCTCGGCGTCCCCCTCGGAGGACGCCGCCGAGGACTCCGGTGACGAGGTCGCGGGGGAGGACGGGGCGGTCGCGCCGACGACGGGCGGTGGCAGCTCCTTCGGTGCGAAGTTCCTTCAGCTGACCGTGTCGGGGATCCTCTTCGGCCTGGTGATCGCGATCTCCGCGATCGGCCTGTCGCTGATCTTCGGTACGACGAAGATGATCAACTTCGCCCACGGTGACATGGTGACCTTCGGTGCGATGGTGGCGCTGCTGTTCAGCACGGGGGCGGCGGGTCTGGGCAACTCCCTGTTGGCGATCTTCGCCGGTCTTGGGATCGCGGTCCTGATCGGCGGGTTGTTGGAGGGCAGGCTCTCCCGGACGGTGTTGATCGTCGCCCAGTGGGTCGCGATCTTCGGCGGTATCGCGCTGGCGACGACGCTGGGTGTGATGGGCGACGCGATCGGGTGGCAGGTGCCGCTGTGGTTGGCCGCCGGGCTCGCCGTGGTGATGGGTGCTGTCCTGGGCGGGTCGATGGAGCGTTACATCTGGCGTCCGCTGCGGCATCGCAACGTGGCGCTGATCCAGATGTTCATCGTGTCGATCGGTCTTGCCCTGATCCTGCGCCATGTGATCCTGGTGATCTTCGGTGCGGGGCGCAACCGTTATGCGGGTTATCAGATCCAGGAGCTGGTCGAGTTCGGTCCGGTGGCGATGGCGCCGCGTGATCTGGTGATCATGGGTGTGGCGATCGCGGTGCTGGTGGCGGTGGCCTGCCTGTTGCAGTTCACCCGGATCGGCAAGGCGATGCGTGCTGTGTCGGACAACCGGGACCTGGCGGAGTCGTCGGGTATCGACGTGGACCGGGTGACCTTGTACGTGTGGGGTCTCGGTGGTGGTCTGGCGGCGCTGGGCGGTGTGCTCTACGGGCTCAACCAGGTGGTCGAGTACGAGATGGGCTTCCGTCTGCTGCTGCTGATGTTCGCCGCGGTCATTCTGGGTGGTCTCGGTACGGCGTACGGCGCGATGGTCGGTGGTCTGGCTGTCGGTCTGGTGGCGATGCTGTCCACCTTGTGGTTCCCGTCCCAGCTCATGCAAGCGTGGGCTCTGGCCCTGATGATCCTCATGCTGCTGGTCAGGCCTCAGGGCCTGCTCGGTCGGCGCGAGCGGGTCGGCTAGGAGAGGTAGACGATGGACATCCTTTCGATCCTCGCCGAATCAACCCGTTCGGCGTTCGGTCCGATCGCGGCGATCTATGCGCTCGCTGCTGTCGGTCTCAATATTCACTTCGGTTACACGGGCCTGCTGAACTTCGGTCAGGTCGGTTTCATGCTGGTGGGCGCGTACGGCGTCGGGATCAGTGTGGCGGTGTTCGATCTGCCGCTGGCTGTTGGTTTCGGTGCGGGTTTGTTGTGCGCGCTGGTGTTGGCGCTGCTGTTGGGTATTCCGACGCTGCGGTTGAGGGCGGACTACCTGTCGATCACGACGATCGCGGCGGCGGAGGTGATCCGTCTGGTGTATCGGGCGGGTTTCGCGGAGCCGTTGACCGGTGGTGCGTTCGGTCTGCAGAACCTGTCGGCGGACTTTCGGACGCTCAACCCGTTCGACGCGGGTGAGCGGTACGGGTTCGGTCTGTTGGCGTACAACGGCAACCACTTGTGGGTTCTGGTGGTGACGTGGGCGCTGGTGGCTGTGATGGCTGGTCTGACGTGGATGTTGATGCACAGTCCGTGGGGGCGTGTCATCAAGGGCATCCGGGAGGACGAGGAGGCGGTTCGCAGCCTGGGCAAGAACGTGTTCGCGTACAAGATGCAGGCGCTGGTGCTGGGTGGTCTGATCGGTGCGCTGGCGGGCTGCATGCTGGCGGTGTACCAGGCGTCGATCCAGCCGGACCAGTTCAAGCCGCAGGTGACGTTCTTCCTGTGGGTGATCTTGTTGTTGGGTGGTGCCGGGCGTGTGTTCGGTCCGATTCTGGGCGCGATGGCGTTCTGGTTCCTGATGACCTTCACCGACGGTGTGCTCCAGGGCATGGGTGCTCTGGGTTGGCTGCCGTTCCTGGACAGTCCTGACTACGGTGCGATTCAGCTGGCTTTCGCCGGGTTGATGCTGGTGGTGCTGATCGTGTTCCGGCCGCAGGGCATCATCGGCGACCGTAAGGAGATGTTGGTCAATGTCAAGTGACGAGGCGAACGTCGGCGCGGGTGTCGACCGGATGGTCGGCGCGGAGCCGGTTCCGGGTTCGGTGAAGTCGGATCCGATCCTGGTGGTTGATGGTGTTCGGCGTTCGTTCGGCGGTCTGACCGCTGTGGACGTCGGGCATGTGGAGGTGCAGCGGGGGACGATCACGGCGTTGATCGGTCCGAACGGTGCGGGTAAGTCCACGTTGTTCAACCTGTTGACGGGGTTCGACCGGGTGGACAAGGGCCGGTGGACGTTCGAGGGTCGGGCGATCAACGGCAGGCGTGGTCATCAGGTGGCGCGTGCGGGGATGGTGCGGACGTTCCAGTTGACGAAGGCTCTGACCCGTATGACGGTGTTGGACAACATGTTGCTGGGTGCGCAGGGCCAGTTCGGTGAGCGGATGGCCGGTGCGTTCCTGCGTCCTGTGTGGCAGGGGCAGGAGCGGGCGAATACGGCGCGTGCGTTGGATCTGTTGGAGCGTTTCAAGCTCATCGACAAGCGTGACGACATGGCGGGTTCGTTGTCGGGTGGTCAGCGGAAGCTGTTGGAGATGGCTCGTTCGCTGATGACGGATCCGAGCATGATCATGTTGGACGAGCCGATGGCGGGTGTGAATCCGGCGTTGGTGCAGTCGTTGCTGGGGCACATCACGGCGTTGCGTGACGAGGGCAAGACTGTCTTGTTCGTCGAGCACGACATGGACGTGATCATGGGCATCAGTGACTGGATCGTGGTGCTCGCGCAGGGGCAGGTGATCGCTGAGGGGCGTCCTTCGGACATCCGTTCCAACCAGCAGGTGATCGACGCCTACCTGGGTGCCCAGGAGGAGACGGTCGAGGCCCAGGGGAGTGACGAATGACTGAGAACGGCGATCTGGGGCCCGGCCCGGACGGGGTTCCGGCTGTGGCCGCGGAGGCGGCTGGGGTTCAGGAGCACCGTGAGGAGGTCTTGGAGCAGGCCCGGGCGGAGGCTGTGGAGGTGGGTGGTCCGGAGGACTACCTGCTGTTGGCCAGGGATCTGGTGGCTGGTTATGTGCCGGGGGTGAACATCCTGAACGGGTGCACCCTGACTCTCACCGAGGGTGAGGTCGTGGCGATCATCGGTCCGAACGGTGCGGGTAAGTCGACGCTGATCAAGACGATCTTCGGGTTGATTCCGGTGCGTGAGGGCGGTTTGACGCTGCGGGGTGCGAGTATCGCGGGTCTGCCGGCGCACAGCCTGGTGGAGCGCGGTGTGGGGTATGTGCCGCAGACGCAGAACGTGTTCCCTTCGTTGAGTATCGAGGAGAACTTGCAGATGGGGGCGTATCTGCGGCCCCGTTCGTTCGCGGAGCGGTTCGGGGTGGTGGCTGACCTGTTCCCGTTGTTGGGGGAGCGGCGTAAGGCCAAGGCGGGTTCGCTGTCGGGTGGTGAGCGCCAGATGGTGGCGATGGGTCGTGCGTTGATGATGAATCCGTCGGTGCTGTTGTTGGACGAGCCGACGGCGGGTCTGTCCCCGATTTATCAGGAGGAGGTGTTCCAGCGGGTGAAGGAGGTCAACGAGACGGGTGTTTCGGTGGTCATGGTGGAGCAGAACGCCCGTCGGTGCCTCCAGATCTGTGATCGGGGTTATGTCCTGGATCAGGGGCGTAACGCGTACACGGGTTCGGGTGGGGATCTGTTGAACGATCCGAACGTGATCGAGCTGTACCTGGGGACGCTCGCGAAGGGCTGACCGGGGTGTGTGTGGGGGGCGGGGCCTGCGGGTCCCGCCCCTTCGTCGTGTGCGGGGGTGGGCGGGTCCGGGGGCGTGGAGGGGTGTTGCCGGGGAGGAGTTGGTGGGCGTTTCGCCGGTCGGGGGTCTGGGCGGGAGCGGAAGGTGGGGGTGGGGGGAACGCGGAAGGCGCCCCGGGTGGTTTCCGGGGCGCCTTCGTGGTGCTGCTGTCGGGAGCGGGTCACCGTGTGGTGTCGTCCCGGCGGGGGTTATTCGACGTTGTGCTCCTCGTAGGCGAGGATCTCGTGGCCGTCGTCTCCGAAGTGGAAGATCTCGAAGGTGGCGGCGGTCGGGTCGCCGTTGTCGTCGAAGTCGATGTTGCCGCTGACGCCCTGGTAGTCGATCTCCTCACCGTCGGCGAGGAGGTCGCGGCACTCTTCGAAGCTGCCGCACTCGGTGCCTTCGGGGCGGCTGATGTTGGGCAGTTCGGCCACGTAGTCGGACGGGGCGACGCTGTCGGCGGCCTCGGCGGCCAGGGCGATGGCGGTGACGCAGTCGTAGACCTGCGGGGCGAACTGGAAGACGTCCAGTTCTTCGTTGAACGCGGTCAGGCCCTCGGTGAACTCGGGGTTGTCCGCGCTGGGCGCCACGCCGGTGATGCCGTTGACGCTGTCGGGGTCGTCCGCGTTCACGGTCTCGCCGAGGCCGGTGTCGTTGAGGCCGTCGGTGATGAAGAGCTGGTCGCCCTCGATGCCGGACTCCAGGAGCTGGGCGATGACCTGGGCGCCCTCCTCGAAGGCGATGAGTGCGACGGCGTCGGGCTCGTCGCCGCTGACGGCGTTGACGACGGAGTCGAAGGTGGTGGCCTCGGGGTCGTAGGTCTCGTTGACGGTGACCTGGGCGCCGAGGCTCTCCAGTTCGGTCTGGAGGCCTTCGGCGTAGCCGCGGCCGTAGTCGTCGCCTCGGGAGACGAGGGCGACGTTCTGGTGGCCGGCGTCGGCGATGGTGCGGGCCATCACGATGGAGGAGAGGGCGTCGCTGGGGGCGGTGCGGAAGTAGTAGCCGCCGTCCTCGATGTCGCTGAGTTCGGCGGCGGTGTTGGAGCCGGAGCACTGGACGATCTCGGCGCCGGTGATGGTGTCGTAGGTCGCCTGGGTCATGCCGGAGGCGGCGGCGCCGATGACGGCGTTGACCTCGTCGGCGACCAGGGCGTTGGCGGCTTCGTTGGCCTGGGCGTTGTCGCCGGCCTCGTCGCCCTCGATGATGGCGGGGACCTCGGTGCCGAGGATGCCGCCGGCGTCGTTGATCTCCTGGACGGCGTACTGGGCCGCGGTGATCTGGGGCGGGCCGAGGAAGGAGAGGCTGCCGGTCTGGGGGTAGAGGGCGCCGAAGGTGAACTCGTCGCCGCCGCTTGCGTCGCCGCCGCCGTCGCCGCTGTCGCTGCCACACGCGGTCAGCCCGAGTACCAGGGCCGCGGTTGCGGCTGTGAGGCCTAGGACCTTCTTGCTTGCCATGATCGTGGTCGCTCCGTTCAACCGGCGAAGCACGCGTCGCGTGTCGCAGCGGTGCCGTTGTTGCGTGTGCGCCCTGATGTCCGCGGTGTGTGGCATGACTTAATCAGGAGCGTTAGCGGAGCTTAATCATGGATGTTCTGCCGCGGAAAGCACATTTCGGGCGTTGGTGCCGACTCGCCGTCATGCTGTTACGGCTCTGTAGTCATCGCGGGGATCTCAGTGCTTCCGGTTGGACGGTCAGGAACTGTGTGCACACGGAGGGCAGCATTCTGTCGCGATGACCAGGCATGACGGAGCCCGACCGTCAAGGGTGGCGGTCGGGTCGGTGGAAAGTCACAGAAGTGCCGGACGGCGCTCTGAAGTGGTCCTTACTGAATTGGGAAAAACTCTTGGCCGTTATGCGGTGCGGTGTCGTGGGCGTCGTCGGGGCGGCCGGGTCCGGGTTCGCGGCGCGTTCCGTGTGACCCGTCCGTCCGCCGTTTTGCGACGTCTCGGCGACCGTTACGCCTGGGGCATGTCGCGGAGCATGCACGTGAGCCGGGAGGTGCACACCTTGCGGCCCCGGTCGTCGGTGATGGTGATGTCCCAGGTGGCCAGGGTGCGGCCGAGGTGGACGGGGGTGGCCACACCGGTGACGTGCCCCTCGGTGGCCGAGCGGTGGTGGGTGGCGTTGATCTCGATGCCCACGGCGATGCGGCCGAACTGGTGGGCGTGGATCGTGGAGCCGATGGAGCCCAGGGACTCGGCGAGGACGCAGGAGGCGCCGCCGTGGAGGAGCCCGAACGGTTGGACGTTGCCCTCCACCGGCATGCGGCCCACCACGCGTTCGGCGGAGGCCTCGGTGACCTCGATGCCCATGGTCTCGCCCAGGCCGCCGGTGAGGGCGCCGGTGTCGAGTACCTGGCGCAGTGCCTCGGAGTCCGTCGTCATGATGTGTGCCTTCCGATTGGGTCGAAACGAGCCCGGGTCGGGCGAATCCCCCCGGGTCGGGGGCGGGGTCCTCACGGTGGTGGCCGCGAAGTGTCCGCTCCGCATCCTAGGATTCGTCTGTGGTGACGAATCGAGAGACCCCCGACCAGACATCCCAGGCCAGCGCCGGGGCGGGTAGTACCGCCTCCGCCGGTGGCGGTGGGCGCCCCCGCCTCCTTCTCCTCGACGGCCACTCGATGGCCTTCCGGGCGTTCTTCGCGCTGCCCGTGGACAAGTTCGGCACGAGTACCGGGCAGTCGACCAACGCCGTCTACGGTTTCGCGTCGATGCTGGTCAAGTTGTTGCGCGACGAGGAGCCCACCCATGTTGCCGTGGCGTGGGACCTGTCGGGCCCGACGTTCCGCCACGAGCAGTACGAGGAGTACAAGGGCGGGCGGTCCGAGACCCCGCCCGAGTTCCCGTCCCAGGTGCCCCTCACCCAAGACCTGATGCGGCTGATCGGTGTCGCCAACCTGTCGGCGCCGGGGTTCGAGGCCGACGACGTCATCGCGACCCTGGCCCACCAGGGCGGTGAGGCCGGGATGGAGGTGCTGATCGCCTCCGGTGACCGTGACGCGTTCCAGCTGGTCACCGACTCCTGCACGGTTCTGTACCCGGGTAAGAGCCTGTCCGATCTGCGGCGGATGGACCCGGCGGCGGTCGAGGAGAAGTACGCGGTCTCCCCGGAGCGCTACCGCGACCTGGCGGCGCTGGTGGGGGAGAAGGCCGACAACCTGCCGGGTGTGCCGGGGGTGGGGCCCAAGACGGCCGCCAAGTGGATCGCCAAGTACGGGTCCCTGGACGAGCTGATCGCCCACGCGGACGAGATCGGCGGCAAGGCGGGGCAGAACTTCCGCGACCACATGGACGACGTTCTGCGCAACCAGCGCCTGAACCTGCTCGCCACGGACGTGGAGTTGGGCGCGGACGTGGCCTCGCTGGTGCTGGGCGAGGTCGACAGGGCGGGGATCGACGCCCTCTTCGACAATCTGGAGTTCGCCTCCAACCTGCGTGAGCGCCTGTACGCGGTCCTGCGGATCGACGAGGGCGGTGGTCCGGGGGAGGGCGGGGTCGGGGCCTCCGAGGGGTTCTCGGTGGATCTGGCGGTGGCCGGTACCGGGGAGCTGGCGGCGTGGCTGGGGGAGCACGCCGCCGCGGACACGTCCACCGAGGACACGCTCACCGCGCAGGCCCCGGCGGGGCTCGCGCTGGATGCGGCGTGGGGTCGGGGGACGGGGCGGGTCGACGCGCTGGCGATCTGTGTGCCGTCCGGTGCGGCGGTGTTCGTCGACCCGACGGTGCTGGACCCGGCCGACACCGATGCGCTGGCCGCGTTCCTGGCCGACCCGGGACGCCCCAAGGTGGTGCACGAGTACAAGGGCGCCCTGTTGGCGCTGGGCGCGCACGGGTGGACGCTGGGCGGTGTGGTCAGCGACACGGCGCTGGCCGCGTACCTGGCGCAGCCGGGGCAGCGCCGGTTCGATCTGGCGGACCTGTGCCGCAAGTACCTGGGCCGGGAGTTGGAGGAGGACACCGCGGGGGACCAGCTGTCGCTGGACCTGGGTGGTGGCGAGTCGGGTTCGGGCCGTCAGCACCTGTTGGCGGTGCGTGCGGCCGCCACCCGTGACCTGGCCGGTGTGCTGGCGGCGGAGCTGGACAAGCGGGGCGGTACGCACCTGCTGGCCGACGTGGAGCTGCCGTTGGTGGATGTGCTGGCGCGGTTGGAGCGGGCGGGGATCGCCGCGGACCGCGAGTACCTGGAGGGGCTGCAGGGGGAGTTCGCGTCCGAGGCGCGGGGCGCGGTGGAGAAGGCGCACGAGGTGGTGGGCCGGGAGTTCAACCTGGGGTCGCCCAAGCAGCTCCAGCAGGTCCTGTTCGAGGATCTGGGCCTTCCCAGGACCAAGAAGATCAAGACGGGGTTCACGACCGACGCGGACGCTTTGGCGTGGTTGGCGACGCAGACCGACCACGAGCTTCCGGGGGTGCTGCTGCACCACCGGGACCAGACCAAGTTGCGGACGACGGTCGAGGGTCTGATCAAGACGATCGCCGACGACGAGCGCATCCACACCACGTTCAACCAGACGGTGGCGGCGACGGGGCGGCTGAGTTCGACCGATCCGAACCTCCAGAACATCCCGGTGCGCACGGACGTGGGTCGGCGTATCCGGCGGGCGTTCGTGGTGGGGGAGGGGTTCGACGAGCTGTTGACGGCGGACTACAGCCAGATCGAGCTGCGGATCATGGCGCACCTGTCGGGTGAGCAGGCGCTCATCGACGCGTTCAACAGCGGTTACGACTTCCATGCCCAGATGGCCTCGCAGGTGTTCGGTGTGGGGGTGGAGGAGGTCGACGGGGAGGCGCGCTCCAAGATCAAGGCGATGAGCTACGGCCTGGCCTACGGGTTGAGTGCCTACGGCCTGTCGCAGCAGTTGGGGATCACCCCGGACGAGGCCAAGCGGTTGATGGAGGACTACTTCGCGGAGTTCGGCGGGGTGCGCGACTACCTCCACTCGGTGGTGGAGGAGGCGCGCCGGGTCGGGTACACGGAGACGATCCTGGGGCGGCGCCGCTACCTTCCGGACCTGACGAGCGACAACCGGCAGCGGCGGGAGATGGCGGAGCGGATGGCGCTCAACGCTCCGATCCAGGGGTCGGCGGCCGACATCATCAAGGTGGCGATGCTCCAGGTGGACGCGGCGCTCACCGATCGGGGGCTGTCCTCGCGGGTACTGCTCCAGGTGCACGACGAGCTCGTGGTGGAGGTCGCTCCGGGCGAGCGCGAGGAGGTCGAAAACCTCGTGACGCACGAGATGGGCTCGGCCTATGCTCTGCGTGTCCCGCTGGGCGTCTCGGTCGGCAGCGGGCAGAACTGGCACGACGCCGCGCACTGAGCGGCGCGTGGGCGGCCCCGGTCCGGGGCCGCCGTGAGGGAAGTGGGAGGCGGGGACGGTGGCGGTGCGCAGTGGGGATGCCGAGGCCGGCGGGCTGACCGTGGGATCGGTCACTGTTCCCGCCGACGCCCTGGTGTGGCGGTTCTCCCGGTCGTCGGGGCCGGGCGGGCAGCATGTCAACACCTCCGACACCCGGGTGTCGCTGTCCCTGGACGTGGCGGGGTGTGAGGCGCTGGGTGAGGTGCGGCGCGAGCGGGCGCTGGAGCGTCTGCGGGGGCGCCTGGTGGGCGGGGTGTTGACGGTGACGGTGCAGACGCACCGGTCGCAGGTCCGCAACCGTGCCGAGGCGAGGGAGCGGATGGGGTCGCTGTTGGCCGAGGCGACGTCGCCGCCGGCGCGCGGGCGGCGGGCGACCAAGCCGGGGCGGCGGGCCAAGCAGCGCCGGTTGGACGCCAAGCGGCGACGAGGTGACGTCAAACGGTCACGTTCCCGTCCGCCTTTGGACTGACCGGAACCGGGGTCTGGAATTTTTTTCCTGGGTGTTCGGCAGGTGTCCTGCGGATGTCCGCACAGCTCCCCGCGGGGGGCGGTGCGCCCGTGCGGACGTGGGTGTACCGTCCAGTTGATCTTGGCCGCCATGCTCGGGTAGGTTGCGGCCATTGTGCCCTTCGCCGGGTTGGCGGCCCGGGGTTCCGATTGACCAGGACGCCCTTGTCTCATATTCTGGCGGAACCGTTGTGGGTTCGTGCGGGCGGCTGCCGTCTCCGAGTAGGGGACTGAGGTGTCGCGCCGCTCCGGTCACCACTCTGGAACCAGGCGGCTGGTGTCCACCGACGGATTCGGTTCTGTCGGGACCCTGCTTTCTGCCTCTGGATGACGGATCGACGGGCTCGAACCCGCGGCATGCCCATTTCCTGAATCTGTCCGTATCCGGAGTCCACCCACAAATGACGAGCAGCACCGAGGCCACCTCGACACCCCAGGTAGCGGTCAACGACATCGGGTCCGAGGAAGCCTTCCTCGCGGCGATCGACGAGACCATCAAGTACTTCAACGACGGTGACATTGTCGAGGGCACCATCGTGAAGGTCGATCGAGACGAGGTCTTGCTCGACATCGGCTACAAGACCGAGGGTGTGATCCCCTCCCGGGAACTGTCGATCAAGCACGACGTCGACCCCGGTGAGGTCGTTGCTGTCGGCGACCAGGTCGAAGCCCTCGTTCTCCAGAAGGAGGACAAGGAAGGTCGACTGATCCTGTCCAAGAAGCGCGCCCAGTACGAGCGCGCCTGGGGCACGATCGAGAAGATCAAGGAGGAGGACGGCGTCGTCACCGGCACCGTCATCGAGGTCGTCAAGGGCGGCCTCATCCTCGACATCGGACTGCGGGGCTTCCTGCCGGCGTCCCTCGTCGAGATGCGCCGTGTGCGCGACCTCCAGCCGTACGTCGGCCGGGAGCTCGAAGCGAAGATCATCGAGCTGGACAAGAACCGCAACAACGTGGTCCTGTCCCGTCGCGCCTGGCTGGAGCAGACCCAGTCCGAGGTTCGCCAGACGTTCCTCAACACCCTCCAGAAGGGTCAGATCCGCAAGGGCGTCGTCTCCTCGATCGTCAACTTCGGTGCCTTCGTGGACCTGGGCGGCGTCGACGGCCTGGTGCACGTCTCCGAGCTGTCCTGGAAGCACATCGACCACCCGAGCGAGGTTGTCGAGGTCGGCCAGGAGGTCACCGTCGAGGTTCTCGACGTGGACATGGAGCGCGAGCGCGTCTCCCTGTCGCTCAAGGCGACCCAGGAAGACCCGTGGCAGCAGTTCGCCCGGACCCACCAGATCGGCCAGGTCGTTCCCGGCAAGGTCACCAAGCTCGTTCCCTTCGGTGCGTTCGTGCGCGTCGAGGAGGGCATCGAGGGTCTGGTCCACATCTCCGAGCTGGCCGAGCGCCACGTCGAGGTGCCGGAGCAGGTCGTGCAGGTCGGTACCGAGATCTTCGTCAAGATCATCGACATCGACCTCGACCGCCGTCGCATCAGCCTCTCGCTGAAGCAGGCCAACGAGAGCGTCTCGCCGGACCAGGTGGACTTCGACCCCACCCTCTACGGCATGGCGGCCGACTACGACGAGCAGGGCAACTACAAGTACCCCGAGGGCTTCGACGCGGACTCCGGCGAATGGCTGGACGGCTTCGAGGCTCAGAGGGACGAGTGGGAGCGCAGCTACGCCGAGGCGCAGTCCCGCTTCGAGGCGCACCGCAAGCAGGTCGAGGAGGCCCGTGCGGCCGAGGCCGACGCTGCGAACGCGCCCGCCCCGGAGGAGGAAGAGGAGTACACGGACGGTGGCGGTGGTGCCCCGAGCACCGGTTCGTCCGCCTCTGAGTCCTCCAACAGCGGCGCCCTGGCCTCTGACGAGGCTCTGGCCGCTCTCCGCGAGAAGCTCGCGGGTGGCGAGGCCTAACCAGGTGGTCCTCTAGGATCCTCTGACAGCCGCGAAGGGCCGTCCCCGGTGGGGGCGGCCCTTCGTCGTGCCCGGGGCCGCCCGGCGCCCGGTCCGCGCGGGCCGCCCGCCGGCCCGGCGGTGCCGGGCTAGGGTCGGTGGCGTGCCCCGGCGGGCGGGGCGTGTGAGGAGACGACGTGTTCGACATCCACCCGGCCACCCCCGCGGACGCCGGTGAGGTCTTCACCCTCCAGCGGGCGGCGTTCGTCGACGAGGCGCAGGCCTACGGCGACCCGTTCGTCCTCCCGCTCACCGAGAGCCTGGACAGGATCGGCCGGGTCCTCGCGCAGGAGGACGCCCTCGTCCTCAAGGCCGTGGACGGGGCCCGGATCGTGGGGGTGGTCCGCGCTGCGACCGGTGGGACCAACGCCGTCATCGGCCGTCTGGCGGTCGCCCCCGACCAGCGCCGCCGCGGTATCGCGCGTGCGCTGCTCACCCGGGTGGAGGAGGGGTTGCGGGCCCGGTACCCGGGCCTGACCTCCCTCACCCTGTCCACGGGCGCCCAGAGCGCGGGGGAGCAGCGCCTCTACCGCGAGCGCGGGTTCGCGGAGACCTCGCGGGAGCGTGTGGCCGACCACCTCGTGATGGTGCACATGCGCAAGGAGGTCGTCCCGGCGGTGCGGTCCGGTGCGGTGGGGGCGCGGGGGTGAGGGTCCGGTCCCGTCGGAGGGGGCGGGGCGCCAGCGACGGGGCCGGGGCGGGCCCTTTAGGGTTCGGAGCATGCTGAAAGTGGGACTGACCGGAGGGATCGGCTCGGGCAAGAGCACGGTCTCGTCCGCACTGGCCGCCTACGGCGCGGCCGTCGTCGACGCCGACGCGATCGCCCGGGAGGTGGTCGAGCCGGGGACGCCGGGGTTGGCCGCGGTCGTCGCGGAGTTCGGGGAGCAGGTGCTGGCCCCGGGCGGCGGGTTGGACCGGCCGAGGCTGGGGGAGGTCGTCTTCGCCGACGAGGGCAGGCTCGCCGCGTTGAACGCGATCGTGCACCCGCTGGTCGCACAGCGCAGCGCCGAGCTGATGGAGGAGGCGGTGGCGTCCGGGGTGGAGGTCGTCGTCTACGACGTCCCGCTGCTGGTGGAGAACGGTCTGGGGTCCCTCTACGACGTGGTCGTGGTGGTGGACGCCCCTGACGGGGTGCGGGTGGAGCGGGTCGTGGAGAACCGGGGTGTGCCGCGGGAGCAGGTGTGGGCGCGGATCCGTGCGCAGGCCGACCGGGACACCCGGCTGGCCGCGGCGGACGTGGTGGTCGACAACTCCGGTTCCCCGGAGGAGTTGCGCGAGCGCGTCGCCCGGTTGTGGGAGGACCTCCTCGCACGCGCGGTGTAGCGGTGGGGGCGGGGGCTGCGTTGCGGGGCACGGTTCAGGACGTGTCGTCCTTCCCGCCCCGGTGGAGGGTCTGGGTCAGGGACGAGCCGGCGTCGACGGCCTCGCGCACCAGTTCCTCGCGGACGGAGCGGGCGGCCTCGACGCTGAGCAGGCTGTCGTCGAGTTCCTCCGTGTGCATCGTGTCCCTGGAGGAGGTCAGCGCCAGGTCGGCGTAGGCCCCGGCCCGGTCGGCGATCGCCTGGCACTGCTCCCACTCGCGGTGGGCGGTGAGGGCGGCGTGGACGCGCTCCCCGTAGCCGGTCAGCACGCCGATGCGGTCGGCGATCGCCCGGTGGGCGCGCGCCACCGCCTCCTTCTGCGGTTCGAGGGCTCTTGTGACCTGTGGGGACACGGCCTCGCGTGTGCGCTGCACCAGTTCCTTGCGCAGTGAGCGCAGCCGCAGCAGTTCCTGGGACAGCCGCCACTCCTCCTCCCGGAGCAGGGGGAGGGTGTGTTCGGCGTCGAAGGAGCCGCCGAGCACGCGGGCTGCCTCCTCCACCCGGTCCGTGGCCTGCTGGACGCGCGCGAACAGGTGGGCCTCGGGCTCCTCGTGGCGGGTGGCGTAGCTGTAGGGGCGGCCGAAGTCCTCGGGCAGGACGTAGCGGTCGTGGTGTTCGGCGGCCAGGCGGGGCACCATGTTCGGGCGCATGATGGCGGCGGTGCCTCCCGCTGCGGCGGCCAGGTAGAGGGCGGCGGTGGCGGGGTCCCCGGGGACGAGGGTGTGGAGCGGCCCGAGGGGCTGGTCGAGGAGCACGCGTGTGAGGAGGACCCCGGCCGTGGAGACGGGCAGGGCCCAGAAGGAGTGCATGACCAGGTCGGCCCAGTCGTCGGCGAAGGAGCCCCGGAGGGAGACCAGCCCCAGGACGGTCACCGTCGTGCCCAGGCAGAGCAGGGCGAGCAGGGCGGCTCCGAGGGCGGGGGCGAGAAGGGTGGCGACGGCCAGGGAGGTGCACCCCGTGGCGGTCAGGAGGGCGAGCTGCCTCCAGGTGGGCCGGTGGGGTGTTCCGGCGGAGGCGGGGAGGAGTCTTTCGGGGCGGGCCCTCATGCGCGCGACCGTGCGCGGGGGGAGGCCGGGGTCGAAGGTGGGTCTGGAGGGGTGGGGCACGGCTGGCACCTCGTCTCGGGGCGCGGAGCGCTGGTTTTGATGGTAACTCCGGTGTCCGGGACGCCCAGGGATGTCATGGGCGGTCTGTAGCGTTAGGGGTGAGGGGACAGGGGGGTGGCGCGGGAGCGCCCCACCGGCAGGAGCGGGAGAAGAGGGCGACGTGCGACCGGTCAGCGGCATCAAGCGCAGTGAGGCGCCGTTCGAGGTCATCTCGGACATGACACCGGCGGGGGACCAGCCGGGGGCGATCGCCGAGATCTCCAAGAGGGTGCGTGAGGGGGACCAGCACACGGTCCTGCTCGGCGCGACCGGTACGGGCAAGACGGCGACGGTGGCGTGGACGGTGGAGCAGCTCCAGCGGCCGACCCTGGTGATGCAGCCCAACAAGACTCTGGCGGCGCAGTTCGCCAACGAGCTCCGGCAGATGCTGCCGGGCAACGCGGTCGAGTACTTCGTCTCGTACTACGACTACTACCAGCCCGAGGCGTACGTCCCGCAGAGCGACACCTTCATCGAGAAGGACTCCTCGATCAACGACGAGGTGGAGCGGTTGCGCCACTCGGCGACCAACTCGCTGATCACCCGCCGGGACACGATCGTGGTGGCGTCGGTGTCGTGCATCTACGGCCTGGGCACCCCGCAGGAGTACGTGGACCGGATGGCGCAGCTGTCGGTCGGCATGGAGGTCGACCGCGACCAGCTGCTGCGCCGTCTGGTGGACATGCAGTACGCGCGCAACGACACCGCGTTCACGCGGGGTACGTTCCGGGTGCGCGGGGACACCATCGAGATCATCCCGGTGTACGAGGAGCTGGCGATCCGCATCGAGATGTTCGGTGACGAGGTCGAGCGGCTGCTGACGCTGCACCCGCTCACCGGGGAAGTGCTGGGGGAGAGCCAGGAGATGTTCATCTTCCCGGCGTCGCACTACGTGGCCGGTGAGGAGCGCACCGAGCGGGCGATCGCCTCGATCGAGGCGGAGCTGGCCGAGCGCCTGGCCGATCTGGAGGGGCAGGGCAAGCTGCTGGAGGCGCAGCGGTTGCGTATGCGCACCACGCACGACCTGGAGATGATGCGGCAGCTGGGAAGCTGCTCGGGCATCGAGAACTACTCACGGCACTTCGACGGCCGTGAGCCGGGGAGCGCGCCCAACACCCTGTTGGACTACTTCCCCGAGGACTTCCTGCTGGTGTTGGACGAGTCGCACGTGACCGTTCCGCAGATCGGGGCGATGTACGAGGGCGACGCCGCACGCAAGCGCACGCTGGTCGACCACGGTTTCCGGCTCCCCTCGGCCATGGACAACCGGCCGCTGAAGTGGGAGGAGTTCACCGGGCGGATCGGGCAGAGCGTGTACCTGTCGGCGACGCCGGGCCGCTACGAGCTGCGCCAGGGCGGCGGCGACGTGGTGGAGCAGGTCATCCGCCCGACCGGGCTGGTGGACCCGCAGGTGCTGGTCAAGCCCACGGAGGGGCAGATCGACGATCTGGTCCACGAGATCCGGGAGCGGGCCGAGCGCCAGGAGCGGGTGCTGGTGACCACTCTGACGAAGAAGATGGCGGAGGACCTCACCGACTACTTCGCGGAGCTGGGCATCCGGGTGCGGTATCTGCACAGCGAGGTGGACACGCTGCGCCGGGTGGAGCTGCTGCGGGAGTTGCGGGTCGGGGAGTTCGACGTGCTGGTGGGCATCAACCTGCTGCGTGAGGGCCTGGACCTGCCCGAGGTGTCGCTGGTGGCGATCCTGGACGCGGACAAGGAGGGTTTCCTGCGTTCGGCGACCTCGCTGATCCAGACGATCGGCCGCGCGGCGCGCAACGTCGCGGGCCAGGTGCACATGTACGCGGACAACGTGACGGACTCCATGCGGGCGGCCCTGGACGAGACGGACCGGCGCCGGGAGAAGCAGTTGGCGTACAACGCCGAGCACGGGATCGATCCGACCCCGCTGCGCAAGCAGATCGCCGACATCCTGGACTCGTTGAACCGCGAGGACGTGGACACCGAGGAGCTGATGGCCTCCGGGTACCGTTCCAGCGGCCCCCAGGGGGCCAGGGCTCCGGTGCCCGCGCTGGGTGAGCGGGCGAACGTGTCGATGATGCCGCGTGCGGAGCTGGCCGCGCTGATCGAGCAGTTGGGCACGCAGATGCACCAGGCGGCCACCGATCTGCACTTCGAGCTCGCGGCCCGGTTGCGGGACGAGATCGGTGAGCTGAAGCGGGAACTTCGCGGGATGGATGCGGCTGGTGTGAAGTGAGGTGAAGGTGGTGTCAGACCCCTGCTGGGCAGGGGTCCCGGCCGTGGTGCGCCCCGTCTGAAGTACTCCGATCGGTCTCGAAAGAGGCACGTTTTGGAAACGATGAGGTCGCGCAGTTACCTCCGCGTGACATACTCTTGGCCTTGCGCAGGACGTATGTCGTAATTGCCGGGTATTCGGCTGTGGGGGACGCATGAGGGTTCGGTATCTGGTGGGCGCGGGCGGGGCGCTGGTGTCCGCAACCCTGACCACCGCCCTGCTCACCGGTTGTGGACTGGCCTTCGGGCAGGACGAGCCGGGCGAGCCCCCGGGTGCCCCGCTCCCGGAGGGGGCCACCCGGGAGGCCGTGGTCCCCGAGCACAACGTCATCAACGACGACGTCCTCATCATCGTGGACGACGGCGCCGAGGTCAGCGAGGAGTGCGGGGACCGTGAGGTCGTCGTCGCCGCGGACGACGCCGTCGTGGTCCTGGACGGGGACTGCGGCCTGGTGCGCGCCACCGGCCGGGGGTCGACCGTGGATGTGGGATCCGCGGACAAGATCGTGCTGGTCGGGGTGGACAACACCGTCTCCTTCGCCTCCGGCGACCCCGAGGTGATCAACCACGGTCGCAACACCACCGTCACCGAGGGCGGCTCCGCCGGGGAGTGATCCGGGGCGGGGGGTACGGTCCCCGACCGGGGACCGCTGACGGTGTGGAAGGATTCCGTGTCGGTGCGTTGACCGCCCCGGCATCCGAGAGTGACCTTGGATCCGTTACCGTGGTGCGCGTCCACTCGCCCCCGCGCGGGGGCGGGGATGAAAGTTTCAGGCGGGTGCGACCGCGCGGAGTGAATTTTCTGTGGCGGTTCACGGTTTCGTTCTCCCTTTCGGTTCCGAGGCGGTACGGTCGTTTCGTTCCGCCCGCGGTGCATCCGGTCCCGTCGGTGCGGCACGATGGTCACGGGCGGCGCCGCGCACCGTTTCGGCCGACCGGTCAGGGGACGCGCGCTTGACGTGAGGACCCGCTAGGGGAGGGGTGGATGAGCGGTTATGTCGCGCGGGTGCGGCACGATGAGTCGCCCGGAGGCGACGTCGGCCTGGACCCGTTGGTGCAGTCGGCCGCGCAGCGCTGGGTCGCCGCGGACCCCCTGCTGCCAGAACCCGTCAGTTTCGCTCCGGGTTCCTACCCGCTGCTGACCGTCAGCGACGAGGACGGTCGCACGGTCGCCGCGGGCACCATGCACTACACCTGGTACCAGCCCGGCGAGGTCGGCCGGATCTGGGGCGTGCCCGACCAGCACTGGCTCACCCCCATCGTGGGCGGCCCGGACCCCGGTCGCGCCCTGGACTCCCTGCTGACCAGCTGGCGCGACCAGTTGGAGGACCTGCCGACCGGTACCGGCTCGGAGTCGGCCGCGCTGGTGAGCTGGCCCGCGCGTGACGTGTGCGGGATCATCCCGTTGCAGCGCCACGGCCTCCAGCCCTACACCGTGCTGGCCGCCCGGCAGCGCCGGCGCGGAGTCCCCCCGTCGCTGCCCCCGCGCGACGTGACGATACGGCTGGCGGACCGGAGCGACCTCACCCAGGTGGTGAGCCTGCTGATGGAGGAGCACCGGTACGAGCAGCACTTCGGCGGGGTGTTCCTGCAGCCGGACACCGCCGAGCAGACCCGGGAGGTGGCGGCGCGGGCACTCAACCGTTCGCGTTCGTGGATCTGGCTGGCGGAGCGCCGCGGCCGAGCCGTGGGGCTGCTGTGGGTGTCGCCGCCCGAGCGCTCCCGCTGGGCCAAGCCCCTGGTCAACGCCCGGCCGATCGCGCACATCGGTTACGGGGTGGTGATCGCGGACGAGCGCGGCAACGGGATCGGCACCGCCCTGGTGGGGCAGGCGCACCAGGCCCTGGACAGTCACGGCGTGGGTGTGTCGGTGCTGAACTACGCGGCGATGAACCCGCTGTCCGGGCCGTTCTGGCACCGGATGGGGTATCGCCCGGTGTGGACGACCTGGGAGGTCCGCCCGGCGCTCGCCCTGCGCTGACCAGCGGTGGGGCGCGGGCCACCCCGGCGCCGGGGTGGCGGGCAGGGCTCCATTAGCCTGGGCGCAGAACGCGACGGGGCGTGGAGAGGCGGGGACGATGAGCACGGACGACCGTGGGCCCGAGGGTGCGGAGCACGTCGAGATCGTCGAGGTGGGGCCGCGTGACGGCCTCCAGAACGAGGCGACGACGCTGTCGGTCGAGGACCGGATCGACCTGATCGACCGTGCCGCGGCGGCCGGGGCGCGTCGTATCGAGGCGGTCAGCTTCGTCAACCCCAAGCGCGTACCGCAGATGGCGGGGGCGGAGGAGATCATGGCGGGCGTGCGCCGCGCGCCGGGGGTCTCCCACATCGGTCTGGTGCTCAACCGGCGCGGCCTGGACCGCGCGGTGGCCGCCGGGGTGTCGGAGGTCAACGTGGCGGTGCCCGCCACGGACGGGTTCTGCGTCCGCAACCAGGGGTGCACGGTCGACGAGATGCTGGACGCCCTGGCCGGGATCGACACGGAGCTGTCGGGAACGGGGATCCCGCTGAGCGTCACCGTCTCGACCGCGTTCGGCTGTCCGTTCGACGGTGAGGTCGAGCCGGAGCGGGTGGTCGAGGTCGTCCGGCGCATCGCCGACACGGCCGCGGTGGAGGTCGCCCTGGCCGACACGATCGGGGTGGGCGTGCCCCGCCAGGTGAGGGACCTGCTGGGCCGGGTCGCCGAGGTCGCGGACGGCCGTGCCCTGCGCTGCCATTTCCACAACACCCGCAACACCGGCTACGCGAACGCGCTCGCGGCGGTGGAGCAGGGGGTGCGCGTGCTGGACTCCAGCCTGGGAGGGTTCGGCGGGTGCCCGTTCGCGCCCGCCGCGACCGGCAACATCGCCACCGAGGACCTGCTGTACATGCTGCACCGCAGCGGCCTGCACACGGGCGTGAGCCTGGCGGAGGCGGCCGCGCTGGGGGAGTGGATGGGGGAGCGCCTGGGCAAGCAGCCTCCCGCCTACCTGGGGCGCGCCGGCGGTTTCCCGGCCTGACCCGCCGCCCCGGGGCGGCGCCGGGGAGGGCCGTACGCCCGGGACCGGTCACCCCGTGGGGCGCGGGAGCGCGCCCAGGAACCGCGCGGCCTCCTCGGCGGGGCCTGCGGGCGCCGGCCGGGCGCCGGGTGCCAGGCTCACGTGGAGCAGTGTGCGGGGCCGCCCCGCGTCCACCACCCGCAGGTCCAGGAACGCGCAGCACTCCCGCTCGGCGGCCACGAGGGCCTCCAGAGCGCGCGTGTCCCCGGCCGGAACCTCCCAGACGTACCCGTCCTGCCCGCGGTGCCCGCGAGCGTTCCGCAGCAGGTCGCGCCAGGCGGTGATCCGTCGGCGGTACGCCTGCGCGTCCAGTGCGCACTCTTCGTCCGCGGCCGCGAGGGGCAGCGGACGGCGGTGGTTCTCCTCTGCCACACCCACCACATCCTATTGTTCAGGGTTTTGTGGATTCAGGATTCTATGTATGGTTGTGCGCATGCTGCGAGTAGCCACCGAGATCGACGCCCTGGCCCGGTTCGGCCGCGCCCTGGCCGACCCCATTCGCTGCCGGGTCCTGCTGGTCCTGCGGGAGGGCCCCGCCCACCCCGCCGAACTGGCGGAGGAGCTGGATATCAGCCGCACCCGGCTCTCCAACCACCTGGCCTGCCTGCGCGACTGCGGGCTGGTCGTCACCGTCCCCGTCGGCCGCAGGGTCCGCTACGAGCTCGCGGACCCGCGGATCGGACACGCCCTGGGTGACCTGCGCTCGGCCGTGCTCGCGGTCGAGACCGACCGGACCTGTGTCGACGCGGACGAGGAGGGGTGCTGCTGATGGCCGGGACCACCGCGCCGACGGCCGGTCCGAAGCGCCGGGCCCTCCTCACCCGCCGCATCCGGCTGCTGGTGGCGGCCACCATCGCCTACAACGTCGTCGAGGCGGTCGTGGCCATCGCCGCCGGGCGGGCGGCCTCCTCGTCCGCGCTCGTCGGCTTCGGGCTGGACTCCCTGGTCGAGGTGTCCTCCGCGGCCGCCGTGGCCTGGCAGTTCTCCGCCAGGGAGGAGTCGGTGCGCCGGGCACGCGAGTCCCGGGCCCTGAAGGTCATCGCGGTGGCGTTCTTCGCCCTCGCCGCCTACGTCACCGTCGAAGCGGTGCGCGCCCTGTCCGGCGCGCACGGGGCCGACCCCTCCCCGGTCGGGATCGTGCTCGCCGCCCTGTCGGTGGCGGTCATGCCGTTCCTGTCCCTGGCCCAGCGCCGCGCCGGGCGCGAACTCGGCTCGGTGACGGCGGTCGCCGACTCCAGGCAGACCCTGCTGTGCGCGTACCTGTCCGCGGCCCTTCTGGCGGGACTCCTGCTCAACGCCCTCCTGGGGTGGGCCTGGGCCGATCCGGCCGTCGCCCTGCTCATCGCCGCCCTCGCGGTGAAGGAGGGCCGCGAGGCATGGAGGGGCGACGCCTGCTGCGCGCCCGCCGGTATCGCCCTGACCGCCAGGGGCGGGGCCGCCGAGGAGGACGGCTGCTCCTGTCCTTCGGGCTGCTCCTGCCGCCCCTGACCCGGACGGCCGGCGGGTCGCCGGGCGCGGTCCCGCCCCCGGCGTTGCCGGGTGTGGTGTTCGTCGCCGTGCGGGGGCGCGTCGGCTCCCGTGCGCGCCCCCGCACGGCGACGGATCAGATGATTTTTCCGGCCGGGGGCTGGGGTGCGGAGGCCCGTGACGTGCGCCGGAGCCCTTTCCGCGCAGGGGATGCGTGCTGGTGGGTCCCGGGAACACCTGTGCGGTGCAGGGCGTTCCCAGGTGAGTGCAGACGGGGGGCCTGTTATCCTGGTGCCCCGTGGAGTCCGGCGGCCTGAGCGAAGATCCCAACGCCCGCGACCGGACCGCCGCACGGCCGCTCAGCTCGTCCCGAGCCCGCCGTAGCCACTCAACCCACGGGAGCAACACTTTGGCATCCGCCGCGAGTACCAAGCACCTTTTCGTTACTGGCGGCGTCGCCTCCAGTCTTGGCAAGGGCCTCACCGCCTCCAGCCTGGGACGACTCCTGAAGTCGCGCGGCCTGCGGGTCACCATGCAGAAGCTGGACCCCTACCTCAACGTCGACCCGGGGACGATGAACCCCTTCCAGCACGGCGAGGTCTTCGTCACCGACGACGGGGCCGAGACCGACCTGGACGTGGGTCACTACGAGCGCTTCCTCGACGTCGACCTGTCCGCGACGGCCAACGTCACCACCGGGCAGATCTACTCCAGCGTCATCGCCAAGGAGCGCCAGGGCGCCTACCTCGGTGACACCGTGCAGGTCATCCCGCACATCACCAACGAGATCAAGGCGCGCATCTACGCGATGGACGCCCCCGACGTCGACATCGTCATCACCGAGATCGGCGGCACGGTCGGCGACATCGAGTCGCAGCCCTTCCTGGAGGCGGTCCGCCAGATCCGCCACGAGATGGGCCGGGAGAACTGCTTCTTCCTGCACGTCTCCCTCATCCCCTTCCTCGGCCCGGCCAAGGAGATGAAGACCAAGCCCACCCAGCACTCGGTGGCGGCGCTGCGCAGCATCGGCATCCAGCCCGACGCCATCGTGTGCCGGTCGGACCGCCCCATCACGCAGAGCCTCAAGTCCAAGATCAGCCTCATGTGCGACGTGGACGAGGCCGGAGTGGTCTCCACCCCCGACGCACCCTCCATCTACGACATCCCCAAGGTGTTGCACCGGGAGGGCCTGGACGCCTACGTCGTCCGCCGCCTGGGCATGCCCTTCCGGGACGTGGACTGGACCGAGTGGGACGAGCTGCTGCGCCGCGTCCACCAGCCCGGCCACGAGGTCACGATCGCGCTGGTCGGCAAGTACATCGACCTGCCCGACGCCTACCTGTCCGTGAGCGAGGCGCTGCGCGCGGGCGGGTTCGCCACCGACACCCGCGTCAACCTGCGCTGGGTGGCCAGCGACAACTGCGCCAGCCCGTCGGGTGCGGCCTCCGAGCTCGACGGCGCCGACGGCGTGCTCATCCCCGGCGGTTTCGGCGTGCGCGGTATCGAGGGCAAGCTCGGTGCGATCCGCTACGCCCGCGAGAACGGGGTGCCGCTGCTCGGCATCTGCCTGGGCCTGCAGGCGATGGTCATCGAGTACGCGCGCAACGTGCTGGGGCTGGCGGGTGCCAACAGCACCGAGTTCGACGACAAGGCCGTCGACCCGGTCATCGCGACGATGGCCGACCAGACCGACGTCGTGGCCGGGGAGCGGGACATGGGCGGGACCATGCGCCTGGGTATGTACCCGGCCGCCCTGGGTGAGGACACCGTCGTCCGCGACCTCTACGAGGGCTCCGGGCAGGTCTCCGAGCGTCACCGCCACCGCTTCGAGGTCAACAACGCGTACCGTCCCCGGTTGGAGGAGGCGGGTCTGGTGTTCTCCGGGCTCTCCCCTGATGGCAAGCTGGTGGAGTACGTCGAACTGCCCCGGGACGCGCACCCGTTCTTCGTCGCGACGCAGGCGCACCCGGAGCTGCGTTCCCGCCCGACCAGGGCCAACCCGCTCTTCCGCGGGCTGATCTCGGCGGCTCTGGAGCACAAGGTCTCCTGACCGCCGGCCCGGGTGGGGGCACGATCCTGAGAGGCGATCCCATGCCCAGTGACACCCACCCGGCCGAGAGCGGGACCACGGGGGCGGACGCGAAGGTCGCGGACGCCCCCGAGTCGTGGCCGGTGGACCGGTCCGAGGTGCGCTACCGCAGTGCCAGGGTCGCGATGCGCACCGACTGGGTGCAGATGCCCGGAGCCGCAGGCGTGGGCACCAGCGTCGCGGCCCGCGACTTCATGCAGCACCCCGGTGCCGCCGCGGCCCTGGCCCTGGACGACGAGGGCCGGGTGCTGCTGCTGCGCCAGTACCGGCATCCCGTCCGGCAGACCCTGTGGGAGCTGCCCGCCGGCATGATCGACGTGGAGGGCGAGGGTCCGCTCCCCACGGCCCGGAGGGAGCTGGTCGAGGAGGCGGGGCTGCGCGCCGAGCGCTGGTACGAGCTGCCCGACTTCTTCCCCAGCCCGGGGTTCTCCGACGAGCGCATCCACGTGTTCCTGGCCCGGGGCCTGTCCGAGGTCCCGGCCGAGGAGATCGACTTCGTGCGTGAGCACGAGGAGACCGACCTGGCCGCGGAGTGGATCCCCCTGGAGGCCGCGGTGCGCCTGGTCATGGAGGGGCGCCTGCACAACGGCCCGACCGTGATCGGCATCCTCGCCGCGCACGCCGCCTCCGCAGACGGTTTCGCGTCCCTGCGCGAACTCCCCGCCGGCTGATTCGTGGGCGACGAACCGGGCGCGGCCCTGCCCGAGGGCCCCGGATCCTTCGCGCCGCCCCCACCGCGGGGGCGGGAGTCGCCTTCCGGCGCACGAGGGGCCCCGGGGGACCCGGCGGCGTCCGCGGGCGCGGGGCCGCTGGCCCAGGTGTGCGCGGCGTTCCTGGACCACCTCAGCGCCGAGCGCGCCCTGGCCGCCAACACCCTGCTGGCCTACCGCCGTGATCTGCGAAGGTACTCCGAGTACCTGGTGTGCGCCGGGGTCGCCTCCCTGGAGGGGGTGGGCCCCGCCCAGGTGGGCGGGTTCCTGCGCGCACTGCGGGAGGGGGAGGGCGGGCGGCCCCCGCTCGGTGCGGCGTCGGCCGGGCGGGCCCTGGCCGCCGTGCGGGGCCTGCACCGGTTCGCCGTGCGCGAGGGGTGGGCCGTCAGTGATCCGGCGGTGGAGGTGTCCCCGCCGGTGCCGCCGATGCGGCTTCCCAAGGCGGTGCCGTTGGAAACGGTGGAGCGCCTCCTGGCCGCCGCGGGCCCCTCCGGGCCGGGCGGGACCCCGTCCGACGGGGACCGCGCAGCCCTGCTGGCCCTGCGCGACCGCGCCCTGCTGGAGGTCCTGTACGGGACCGGGGCGCGTATCTCCGAGGCGGTCGGTCTGGACGTGGACGATGTCGTCGACGCCGTGGACGGGGACGAGGCCGTCGGCCTGGTGCGGTTCCGCGGCAAGGGCGGCCGGGAGCGCGTGGTGCCCCTGGGCTCCTACGCCCGGCGGGCGCTGTCCGCGTACCTGGTGCGGGCGCGGCCCTCCGTGGCGGCCTCCGGCCGGGGCGGGCCGGCGCTGTTCCTCAACGCCCGCGGGGGGAGGCTGACCCGGCAGGGCGGCTGGGGGGTGCTGGCGGCCGTGGCGGCGCGCGCCGGGGCCGAGGGGGTCTCACCGCACACGCTCAGGCACTCCTTCGCCACGCACCTGCTCGACGGAGGTGCCGATATTCGCGTTGTGCAGGAGTTACTGGGGCACAGTTCGGTCACCACCACCCAGATCTACACACTTGTGACAGTGGAAAGGCTGCGTGAGGTGTACGCGTCGAGTCATCCGCGAGCGCGGCGCTGACGTGGCGCAACGGCGGCGCAAAGGCCTGTCCGGCGGGCGAAGTGGAAGAACGGGGTTCCCCCGTTCGATTTCCCCCGGAGGCGAAGGCGTGGGATTCTACCCATACGTTTCGTTGAAGTGCGCCGTGTCGGCGATCTAGAGTCGCCGCACAGAGGTACGTTGCTGTCGACATATTGAGTTTCCGACGGCCGCCGGGCGCAGGGGGTGTGGCACCTTCGGCCCCGGCCGGCCCGTAGGGGAGGTCAAGGGTTGTGAACTGGGCGGAGGACGACGTGGCTGCGAACACCGCACCCGTCGGCGAGGAGGCACTCGCCGACCCGGTGACCAACCCCTGGGGGACGACACGCAACACGGGGGCCGACCTGCACAGCAAGAGACCGGAACGCAAATATCCGGAGCCCGAGCCGTTGGACGAACACGGCCCGGCACGGATTGTAGCACTCTGTAATCAAAAGGGTGGGGTCGGTAAGACCACCACCACCATCAACCTCGGTGCGGCCATCGCCGAGTACGGCCGCCGGGTCCTGCTGGTCGACTTCGACCCGCAGGGTGCCCTGTCCGTCGGACTCGGCCGACTCGACCCGCGCGAACTGGACCTGACCGTCTACAACCTGCTCATGCAGCGGGACGTGACGGTCGAGGACGTCCTGCTCAAGACGGACATCGACGGTCTGGACCTGATCCCGAGCAACATCGACCTGTCGGCGGCCGAGGTGCAGCTGGTGGGCGAGGTGGCGCGCGAGCAGATGCTCGGCCGGGCCCTGCGCCCGGTGATCAACGACTACGACGTCGTGCTGATCGACTGCCAGCCCTCGCTGGGCCTGCTCACCGTCAACGCGCTCACCGCCGCGGACGGCGTCATCGTGCCGCTGGAGTGCGAGTTCTTCGCGCTGCGCGGTGTGGCACTGCTCATGGACACCATCCAGAAGGTCCAGGAGCGGCTCAACGAGGAACTCGTCATCGACGGGTTCCTGGGCACCATGTACGACCCTCGCACGCTCCACGCGCGCGAGGTGCTGTCCACGATCATCGACGGATTCGGTGACAAGGTCTACGGCACGGTCATCAACCGCACCGTGCGCTTTCCGGACGCCACCGTGGCGGGCGAGCCCATCACCAGGTTCGACCCGACCTCGGCCGGGGCCAACGCCTATCGGAACCTGGCCAAGGAGGTGCTGGCTAGGTGGCCTCTCAGCGGTCACGGCGCGTGACGCTACCCGGGGCGGACGAGCTCTTCTTCCGTCCCAGCGGCACCGAAGAGGTGTCGGAAGAGACCGAACGCCAGCACACGGCACCGGAGCAGGGCAGAAGGAACGAGGCGCCGCAGCCGCGCGGCACGTCGGGGGGCTCGTCCGGCACCAAGGTGCTCGGCGCGCCCAAACCGAGCGGGCGGCAGCGCCACGACGAGAAGATCACCGTCTACGTCTCCGGGCCCGAGCTTTTGGCCCTGGAGCAGACACGGCTCTCTCTGAGGGCGGAGCACGGGCTGTCGGCCGACCGCGGCCGCCTGGTCCGTGAGGCCGTCGCGGTGCTGTTGGCCGACTTCGAGGAGAACGGCCAGGCCAGCATGCTGGTCCGCCGTCTGACCGAGGGCTGAGCGGCGGCCGGGGCGCGTGCCGGTACCGGAGGGGGTGCCGGTTCGACGACGGAAGGGTGCGGGTGTCACCGGTGGGGTCGGGCCGGTGACACCCTTGTGCGTATGAGTGAGACGACGTGGGGCCGCGGCCATGGCGGCTGAGCGGAGCCCGGTGGACACCGCAGAGGTGGACGAGAACGCCTTCCAGGTGCACCTGGACAACTTCGAGGGTCCCTTCGACCTGCTTCTCGGGCTCATCTCCAAGCACAAGATGGACATCACCGAGGTGTCCCTGTCGAAGGTCACCGACGAGTTCATCGCGCACATCCGCACGTTCGGCGACGACTGGGACCTGGACCAGGCCAGCAACTTCCTGCTGGTCGCGGCGACCCTGCTGGACCTGAAGGCGGCCCGGCTGCTGCCGCGCGGCGACGTCGAGGACGAGGCGGACCTGGCCCTGCTGGAGGCCCGCGACCTGTTGTTCGCGCGGCTGCTCCAGTACCGGGCCTACAAGGAGGTCGCCTCGTTCATGCGCGCCCGGCTGGCCTCGCAGGGGCGCCGCTACGCGCGCGCCGTCCCCCTGGAGGAGCAGTTCGCGGCGCTCAGGCCCGAGGTGCTGTTCCGTCTGGGCCCGCAGGAGTTCGCGGCACTGGCCGGACTGGTCCTCACCCCCCGGGAACCTCCGAGCGTGCCCGTCACCCACATCCACCAGACCAAGACCTCCGTCAAGGAGCAGGGCGATCTGATGGTCGCCGAGCTGCGCGAGCACGGGCGCCTGACGTTCGCCGAGCTCACGGCGGCCTGCACCGGTACGTTCGAGGTCATCGCCCGGTTCCTGGCCCTGCTGGAGCTGTACCGGACCTCCAGTGTGGGGTTCGACCAGCCCGACCCCCTGGGGGAGCTTTTGGTCACCTGGACCGGCGGCGAGGACCGGGTCGAGCTGGAGAGCGAGTACGACGAGACGGACCCGGTGGAGCCGGGGGAGGAGCCGGAGTGACCAGCGAGGACACGATCGGGGTGGCCGGGGTCAGCGCCCCGCCCACCCTGCGGCGCGACCTGGAGGCCGTGCTGATGGTGGTGGACCAGCCGGTGTCGGAGTACGAGCTGGCCAAGGCGCTGGACGTGCCCGTCACCGTCGTCTCCGCCGCACTGGAGGACCTTTCGCGGGAATACACCGAGCAGGGGCGGGGTTTCGACCTGAGAGCGGTGGCCGACGGATGGCGTGTGTACACGCGTCCCGAATGCGCCGACGTCGTCGAGCACTTCCTCAAGGAGGGGCAGGAGGTGCGGCTCACGCAGGCCGCACTGGAGACGATGGCGGTGGTGGCCTACCGGCAACCGGTCTCCCGTGGCAGGGTCTCCGCAGTACGCGGTGTCAACTGCGACGGAGTTATGCGTACCCTCGTACTGAGGGGCCTGATCGAAGAGGCCGGACACGACGCAGAGTCCGGTGCGCAGCTGTATCGGACCACCTCCTATTTCCTGGAACGGTTGGGCCTACGAGGCCTCGACGAGCTGCCTGATCTGGCACCGTTCCTCCCCGACGACATCGAAGGTCTAGACGACACCGGTGAGCACACCTAACGAAAGTTCCCGCGGTGCGCGGGACGACGCCCCGCGCGGTGAGCGCGGCGACTACGACAACCGCGGCGGCCACGGCCGCCGCGACGACCGCCCCCGTGGCGGTCAGCGTGACGACCGCGGCCCCCGTGGCCGCGACGACCGACGCCCCTCCGGCGACCGCGACAACCGTTCCGGTGGTGACCGGGGTGGTTACCGGGGTCGTGACGACCGGGGCAGCCAGGGTTCGGGTGAGCGCCGCTCGTTCGGCGGCGACCGCGACAACCGCGGCGGCTACCGGGGGGACCGGGACAACCGCTCCGCCGGCCAGGGCTCGGGCGAGCGCCGTGAGTTCCGCGGCAACCGTGATGACAGCCGTTCCGGTGGTGACCGTGGTGGGTACCGCGGCAACCGTGACGACAGCCGTTCCGGCGGCGGCCAGGGCGACCGCGGCGGCTACCGCGGTGGCCGTGATGACAGTCGTCCCGGTGGTGACCGTGGTGGGTACCGCGGTGGCCGTGATGACAGTCGTCCCGGTGGTGACCGTGGTGGGTACCGCGGTGGCCGTGATGACAGTCGTCCCGGTGGTGACCGCGGCGGCTACCGCGGTCGCGACGACCGGGGCAGCCAGGGTTCGGGTGAGCGCCGCTCGTTCGGCGGCGACCGCGACAACCGCGGCGCGGGCGACCGCGGCGGTTACCGGGGCCGTGACGACCAGCGCGGCGGCGGACGTTTCGAGCGGGGCGGACGCGGCCCCGGCGGCGGGCGCGACGACCGCGGCGGCCAGGGTTCGGGGGACCGCCGTTCGTTCGGCGGCGACCGCGACAACCGGGGTTCGGGCGACCGGCGCGAGTTCCGGGGCGGTCGTGACGACAACCGTTCCGGCGGTTACCGCGGCGGACGCGACGACCGGGGGCGCGGCGACAGCCGTCCCCACGGTGACCGCGCCAGCCGTGCGCGCGACGAGCGCCGCGCCCAGGGCGGGCGCGAGGGCACGCCGGGCGGGCCCAAGAGCGAGAGCCAGCTGTCGAAGGCCGCACGTGAGCGCCTCAACGCCCTGCGCGCCGACTTCGACCCCAAGGACGAGGACGGCGTCGAGGAGGGCCGCGACACCTACACCGACGTGGAGGGCGGCGTCCGCCTCCAGAAGGCGCTCGCCGCTGCCGGTGTCGCCAGTCGGCGCGCCAGCGAGGAGATGATCGCCGCCGGACGCGTCAGCGTGGACGGCCAGGTCGTGCGCAGGTTCGGGGCCAGGGTCAACCCCGAGGCGTCCGAGATCCGCGTGGACAACATGCGGGTCGTCACCGCACCGGACAAGCTGTACTTCGCGCTCAACAAGCCGCGCGGCGTCGTCAGCACCATGTGGGACCCGGAGGGCCGCCCCACCCTGGCCGACTACACCGGCCAGACCGAGGAGCGGATCTTCCACGTCGGCCGGCTGGACACCGAGACCGAGGGTCTCATCCTGCTGACCAACGACGGCGAGCTCGCCAACCGGCTCACCCACCCGCGCTACAAGGTCGTCAAGACCTACATCGCGAAGGTGCCCGGTCCGGTCCCGCACC
This sequence comes from Nocardiopsis sp. NPDC058631, assembly GCF_042716955.1. Lineage (NCBI taxonomy): Bacteria > Bacillati > Actinomycetota > Actinomycetes > Streptosporangiales > Nocardiopsidaceae > Nocardiopsis > Nocardiopsis sp. NPDC058631. Next base: position 51,427 of record NZ_JBHXQY010000002.1, read on the forward strand.
GCGTCGTGCGCGAGGTCCAGAAGGGCATCGAGCTGGAGGACGGCCCGGTCCAGGTCGACTCCTTCCGCGTGGTCGAGAACGAGCCCCCCAAGGCGCTCGTCGAGATCCGGCTGCACGAGGGCCGCAAGCACATCGTGCGCCGCCTCATGGAGGCTGTCGGCCACCCGGTCGCCGACCTCGCGCGCACCCAGGTCGGTCCGATCGACCTCAACACCCTCAAACTGGGTACGATGCGGGCCCTGACCTCTCGCGAGGTCAGTGAGCTCTACTCCGCGGCCGGTCTGTAGGGGCGTCTGTAGATACAGTTGACGGCGGTCGCCGCCCCGGGATCCTTCCGGGCGGCGGCCGCCGTTCCCGTTCCGGGAGCGGACCGGTGAACGACGACTACGACGACTACGACGACAAGGCGGGATCGAACGTGGCGGTACGGGCCATCCGCGGTGCGGTGCAGGTAGACGCGGACGAACGCGAGCAGGTGCTGGAGGCCACGGCCGAGCTGGTCGCGGAGGTGATGCGGCGCAACGCCCTGGAGACCGACGACGTGATCAGTGTGCTCTTCACCGCCACCCCCGATCTGACGAGCGAGTTCCCGGCTCTGGCGGCGCGCAAGACCGGCTTCACCGACGTGCCGCTCATGTGCGCGACCGAGATCTCCGTCCCGCACGCCCTGCCGCGTGTGGTGCGGCTCATGGCGCACGTGGAGACGGACCGGCCGCGCGCCGAGTTGCAGCACGTGTACCTGCGCGGTGCCCAGGCGCTGCGGTTGGACATCGCGCAGTAGGTGGCGTTCCGGTTCCCCTGCCAGGTCGTAGGCTTGGGTGACCAGTACACACCGGAGGCGGGGGAGAAGTGGGTAACACCAGCGGCACGGCCGGGGGCGGGGAGCACCGGCAGGCGGTACGCCGGGTCACGGTGATCGGGACCGGGCTGATCGGTACGTCCATCGCCCTCGCCCTGAGGGCCCGCGGCGTCGACGTCACGCTCTCGGACCCGGACCCCGCGTCTTTGCGGCTGGCCTGCGACCTGGGCGCCGGGAGGCCCCTGGAGGAGTCCTCGGACCCCTCGGCGGCACCCGCCGACGTCGCGGTCGTCGCGGCCCCGCCCGCGGTCGTCCCCGCGGTGCTGCGCCGCGCCCAGGACCGGGGGCTGGCCCACGTGTACACGGACGTGGCGAGCGTGAAGGCGAGCGTTCTCGCCGAGGCCGAGCGGCTGGGCTGTGACATGGCCACGTTCGTTCCGGGGCACCCGATGGGCGGCCGGGAGAAGCAGGGGCCGGGTGCGGCCCGCGCCGACCTGTTCCTGGGGCGTTCGTGGGCGCTGTGCCCCACGGGCAAGGCCGGCCCGGAGACCGTCGCGGCGGTGTCGGAGATCGCGCGCCTGTGCGGCGCGGATCCGCTGGTTCTGGACGCCGGGGCCCACGACCGCGCTGTGGCGCTGGTCTCGCACGTCCCGCACGTGGCGTCGTCGGCGGTGGCCGCGCGGCTGGTGTCCGGCGACGCCGCCGCCCTGACCCTGGCGGGGCAGGGCGTGCGGGACGTCACCCGGGTGGCGGGCGGCGACCCCGCCATGTGGACGGAGATCCTCACGCACAACGCGGCCCCGGTCGCGGATGTGCTGGACGCTGTGGCCGCCGACCTCGCCGCGACCGCCGACGCCCTGCGCGGGGTGGCTGCGGGGGCGGGCACGGGTGTGCTGCCCGGGGGCGCCGAGCCGGTGCCGGGCACGGTGGAGGCGGGCGGGCCGTTCGCCGGAGCGGAGGCTCTCGCGCCGGTGCGCGACCTCCTGGACCGGGGCAGGGCGGGGCACGGGCGCATACCCGGCAAGCACGGCACGGTGCGGCTGCCCGAGTACACGGTGATCCCGGTGGTGATCCCCGACGAACCCGGGACGCTGGGCCGCCTGTTCGCCTCCTCCGCCGCCGCGGGGGTCAACATCGAGGACGTGCGTATCGAGCACACCCCCGGGCTGCCGCTGGGTGTGGCTGAGCTGCACGTGCTGCCCGAGGCCGTGGACACGTTCGTGCGGGCGCTCGCCGCCGACGGGTGGTCGGTCCACCCCGGAACCTGACACCCGCACCGGAGCTGTCGAGGGCCGTCCCCGCGGCGCCGTGTGCGGGCGTGCAGGCCGCGGCCCGGTGGCGGGGGAGCCCCGAGGTCCCCGGCGCCGCCGGTGCCGGCCGGGCGCGGACGGTCCGAACCAGCCGATTCCAGTCAAGAGCAGCCCGCGGCCACGGGTACGCTGGGGCGTCGGTACAAGTGAACGTCACCAGGAGTCAACGGTAGTGAGCGCGCAGGACAACACCGAGGGCATCGTCATCGCGATCGACGGTCCCTCCGGGTCGGGCAAGTCGAGCACCTCCCGGGGTGTGGCCAAGGCGCGGGACCTGCGTTACCTCGACACCGGCGCGATGTACCGTGCGCTGACCTGGTGGATGCTCGACAACGGTGTGGACGTCGACGACGCCGCGGCGGTCGCCGCCGCCGTCGAGCGTCCCGTGATCACCATGGGCACCGACCCCGACGCCCCCACGGTCTCGGTGGACGGCCGCGACGTGGCCGCCGAGATCCGCGGCAAGGACGTCACGGGCAGCGTCAGCGCGGTCTCGGCCGTGCCCGAGGCCCGTGAGCTGCTGGTGCGCACACAGCGCGAGGTCATCGCCGCCGCGAGGGCCGAGAGCGCGGGTATCGTGGTCGAGGGCCGCGACATCACGACCGTGGTCGCCCCCGACGCCCCGGTCAAGCTGTTCCTGACCGCGAGCCCGGAGGCCCGCGCCCAGCGGCGCAGCAAGGAGGTCCGCAGCAGCGACGTCGCCGCCACCCAGGCCGACCTGGCCCGGCGCGACAAGCTGGACTCCAATCGGGCCCACTCGCCGCTGACGCAGACCGCCGACGCCACCGAGCTCGACACCACCGGGCTGACCCTGGACGAGGTCGTCGCCCTCGTCGTCAAGCTGGCCGACGAGGTCCGCGACCGCCGGGCGGCTTCGTCCCAGGAGTGATCCGGTGCGCCGGGGCGGCCCCGGTCGCGGGGTCGGTCCCCCTCGCCGGGGGCGGACCGGGCGTGCCGGTCGGAGTGCCGGCCCGCTGACACCGGCCTTCCAGGCCGAGAACACACCCCTTCGGGGGAACACACGGACATCCACGGGGGTTCCTCCCCCGTGGCCAGTACGCGGGCGCCGTCGGCGCCCGCGCGGACCCGACAGGCCCCGGGACACCGGGGCGGGTCGACCATTCGCATCCTCGCGTCACGCATCCTGGGCGCGCGGGGACCCAGAACCGGGAGCAGTACATGAGTGACTTCGACATCTCCGACGTCGGCTACGAGGGGTTGGACAGCGCGGAATCCGCGGCCGTCCCCGTGGTGGCCGTGGTCGGACGCCCCAACGTGGGCAAGTCCAGCCTGGTCAACCGCATCATCGGCCGCCGTGAGGCCGTGGTGGAGGACGTGCCGGGTGTGACGCGTGACCGGGTGGCCTACGACGCCGAGTGGCAGAACGCCAAGTTCACGCTCGTCGACACCGGCGGCTGGGAGACCAGCGTCAGCGGGTTGGCCGCCATGGTGGCCCGCCAGGCGGAGTACGCCGCGCAGACCGCCGACGTGATCCTGTTCGTCGTGGACGCCACGGTGGGCGTCACCGACGCCGACGCCGCCGTCACCCGGGTGCTGCGCGCCACGAAGCGCCCCGTGATCCTGGCCGCCAACAAGGTCGACGGCAACATGCAGGAGGCCGACGCGCTCGCCCTGTGGCAGCTGGGCGTCGACCAGCCGTACCCGATCAGCGCGCTGCACGGACGCGGCACCGGTGACCTGCTGGACGCGGTCGTGGAGGCGTTCCCCGAGCAGCCCGTCGGCGACGCCGAGGACGAGGGCGAGGACGGTCCGTCGCGCATCGCCCTGCTCGGACGCCCCAACGTGGGTAAGTCCAGCCTGCTCAACCGTCTCGCGGGCGAGGACCGCGTGGTCGTGGACTCCGTGGCGGGCACGACCCGTGACGCGGTCGACGAGCTGATCGACCTCGGCGGCAAGACGTGGAAGTTCATCGACACCGCCGGTATCCGCCGCCGGTTCCGCGCCCTCCAGGGCGCCGACTACTACGCCACGATGCGCACGGGCACGGCCCTGGAGCGGGCCGAGATCGCCGTGGTCCTGATGGACGTCAGCGAGCCGCTCGCCGAGCAGGACATCCGCGTCGTGGAGCAGGTCGTGGAGGCCGGGCGCGGCCTGGTCCTGGCGTTCAACAAGTGGGACATCCTCGACGAGGAGCGCCGGAACTACCTGGAGAAGGAGATCGACCGCCAGCTGGCGCGCGTCTCCTGGGCGCCGCGCGTGAACGTCTCGGCCAAGACCGGCCGTCACATGGAACGGCTCGTTCCGGCGATCGAGACGAGCCTGGCGGGCTGGAACCAGCGCATCTCGACCGGTCAGCTGAACAACTGGCTCAAGGACCTCGTGGCCGCGACCCCGCCGCCGGTGCGCGGCGGCAAGCAGCCCAAAATCCTGTTCGCGACGCAGGCGGGTTCGCGTCCGCCGCACTTCGTCCTCTTCACCACCGGGTTCCTGGAGGACAACTACCGCCGCTTCATCGAGCGCCGCCTGCGGGAGGACTTCGGGTTCGACGGGTCCCCGGTGCACATCAGCATGCGCATCCGTGAGAAGAAGGGCGCCGTTCCGGGCCGCGCCTCCAAGGGCAGCATGCGCCCGGACCGCAAGCACCGGCGCCGCTAGCGGCGCCGGGCGCGGCTCCACCGGTCACGTCCGGGGCGCGCCGCACCGTCGACACACAGGGGGAGCCTCCCGTCGGGGGCTCCCCCCGTCGTTTGTGCGGTGTGCGCGTGCGGGGCGTGAGCCGCGGGGTGCGCGTCCCCGGGCCGGGGCGGTCAGGAGCCGGAGGGCAGCCTGCGCACGTTGCTGGGCGGTACGAACCCTCCCGAGTCCCGGCTCCTCCTGGGATAGGGCGGGCGGGAGCCCTCCCGTTGGGTGCTGCGGTACGAGGCCTCCATGGCGGGTGCGCCCGGCAGCGGCCGGTTCGCGCTCTCGCGCATGTGCCACACCACCACGAGCCCCACCACGCCCGCGATCATCAGCAGCCAGGCCGGTGAGTACAGGTTCCCGGTGGACTGCACGAGCGATTCGGCGATGAGCGGGGTGGTGCCGCCGAACAGCGCCACCGACACGTTGAAGCTGATGGCCAGGGCGCCGTAGCGCACCTTCGTGGGGAAGAACGCCGGCAGGGCGGCCGGGGCGGCACCGGAGAAGTGCACCAGGGTCACCGCGAGCACCACCATGCCCAGGGCGACGGTCCACACACTGGCCTGTTGCAGCAGCCAGAACGCGGGCAGTGCCAGCACGATCGAGGCGATGCTTCCGGAGAGGAGGACGGGTCTGCGCCCCACCCGGTCGCTGAGGCGCCCGAACTGGGTGACCGCGAGCAGCATCAGCACCATGGCGGCCAGGGTCATCACCAGCGCGAGCGTGGAGCTGTAGCCGAGTTCGGACTCCATGTAGGTGGGCATGTACGCCGTCACCATGTAGTTGTTGACGTTGAAGACCATCACGAGTCCCAGGCACAGGAGGATGTTGCGCCACTGGCCCAGGACCGTCTCCCGGAGCTGGCCCTTGCGGCGCACGCCTTCGGCGTCCTTGGCGAAGCCGTCGGTGTTCTGGTCGAAGACCGGGGTCTCCTCCAGCTTGACCCGCAGGTAGAGGCCGATGGCGCCCAGTGGGAGGGCGAGCATGAACGGGACGCGCCAGCCCCAGGCGAGCATGCCCTCCGAACCCAGCGCCAGGGTCATCACGGTGACGATGGTGGCACCGCCGACGTAGCCGCTGACCGTGCCGAACTCCAGCCAGGAGGTCAGGAACCCCCGGCGCCGGTCGGGTGCGTACTCGGCGATGAAGGTGGTGGCGCCGCCGTACTCGCCGCCGGTGGAGAACCCCTGGAGCATGCGGGCGACCAGTAGTAGGACCGGGGCGGTGACACCGATCGTCGCGGCCGACGGGATGAGCCCGATGGAGAACGTGCTCACCGCCATGAGCAGCATCGTGACGGCGAGGACGCGCTTGCGGCCGACCCGGTCGCCCAGGGGGCCGAAGAACAGGCCGCCGAGGGGGCGGACCAGGAAGGCGGCGGCGAACGTGGTGAAGGTGGCGATGAGCTGCACGCCCCCGGACTGGGACGGGTAGAACACCAGGCCGATGGTGACGGCGAGGTAGCTGTAGACGCCGAAGTCGTACCACTCCGTCGCGTTGCCGATCGCGGCGGCGGTGACGGCCTTCCTGGTCGCCCTGTGGTCCGTCTCCAGGGTCTGCTGACCCTGCGGTTGTGAGTCGCTCACGTCTCCCCCTCGGTGGGATCACCCAAGTGTCACCCAAAGCATTAAGTTAATCACTTTGTGTAATCAGCTGAGGTGGTTCGGTCGTGTCGCTCCGGCGGTAGCGTGGCAGCGCGGGGGAGCGGAGAGAGGGAGTCCATGCGCAAGGTACTGGTCAGCGCCTGCCTGATGGGGCGCAGGGTGCGCTACGACGGGCGCGCCAAGACGATCGGGGACGCCGTGGTCGCCCGATGGCGGCAGGAGGGGCGGCTCGTGGTGCACTGCCCGGAGATCGCGGGCGGCCTGCCCGTGCCCCGGCCGCCCGCCGAGATCGAGCCCGGTGCGACCGCGGCCGACGTGCTCGCCGGACGGGCGCGCATCCTCACCCCCGAGGGTGCGGACGTGACCGACCACTTCGTGCGCGGCGCCCGAGCGGCGCTCGCCACCGCACAGGGGAACGGGGTGGAGGTGGCGGTCCTCAAGGAGTCCAGCCCCTCCTGCGGGTCGCGCCAGGTGTACGACGGGACCTTCGGCGGGCACAAGCTGGCGGGCGCAGGGGTGACGGCCCAGCTGCTGGGGGACCACGGCGTCGCGGTCTTCAACGAGGACGGGGTCGCCGAGGCGGCCGACTACCTGGCCGCCGCCGAACGCGCCTGAACGCACGCAGGGGGCCCGGGGACGGCCGTCCGCGCGGCGCACGCCGTCGGCCGTCCACCAGGCCCCGGGGAGCTACGAGGGCTTGACCACCTCGTAACGCAGGCAGGCGAAGGCGCCCGCGAGCTTGGCCTCCAGGGGGCGCAGCCGCACCCGCCCGTCCAGCAGCGGGGCGCCCCCGCCCAGACTCACCGGGGCGATGGACACGACGACCTCGTCGAGCAGGCCGAGCCGGGCCAGGTCCGCGGCGAGGCGGCCCCCGCCGACCACCCACACGTCGCGCCCGTCGGCGGCCTCGACCATGTCCGCGTGCAGGGACCGGAGCTCCTGGTCGGTGTCGGCACTGGCGAAGCGCAGGTCCCCGTCACGGCGGGGCAGCTCGCGGTGGGTGAGCACCCAGGCGGGGACCCGGTAGGGCCAGGGCTCGTCGCCCTCGTGCCGGTGGATCCACTCGTAGGTGGTCGCGCCCATCACGATGGCGCCCGCGTTGTTGATGAACTCCTCGGTCTCGTCGAGGGCCTCACTGCCCTCCGACCCCGGTTCGGCCCCCTCCACCGCGAACAGCCAGTCCAGGGAGTTGTCCTGGTCGGCGATGAAACCGTCCAGGCTCGTCGCGGTGTTGTAGATCGTGCGAGTCATGTCCTACCTTCCGTGGTTGTGCCGGTTCTGGAGCCACTCGATCGGGTCGCCGTGGTCCACCTCCACACCCGCGGAGCGCAGCATCTGCCGGACGAGCTGCCTGCGGTGCGCGGAGAACGTGAGGACGTGGGCCAGGACGCTGCCGATGACGAAGCTCTCCGGCGGGTCGCACAGGGCGTCCACCAGGCGGTCGCCCCAGGCCCTGCGGCGCCCGATGTCGTTGACGGCCGCGATCCACCGGGCCGCGGAGTCCTCGTGCCGTGCCAGGAGCGCCGCCGGGTCGTCCGCGCCGCGTTCGGGCTGGTCGCCCGCCTCGATCGAGGCGAGCCACACCTCCTTCGCCCGGACCAGGTGTTCGAGGACGGCCGCGATCGACTCCTCGGGGCCGTCCCACTCCAGGACGGTCCGCCCGGGGTCGCGCACCTTCCGGTACACCCCGTCGGGGAGCGTCGCGGCGAGGCGGAGCAGGTGGGCGGTGTCGTCGACGTCGTGGTGGATCTGGAGGGCGAGGACGTCCATACCGGTGTCCTTCTTCGGGTTCTCCTCGACCCACAGGTGGATCGGGGGGTGGAAGTGGATGCCGTTCGGTGCGGGCAGCCACGTGGTGCTGCCGGGCGTGGTGGCGCCGGGCGGGTGCCCGTACGCGCGTCCGAAGGCGCGGATGAACCCCTCGACGGACTGGTAGCCGGCGGCGAACGCCGCGTCGGTCACGCTGCTGCCCTGGCCGATCTGCCAGGCGGCGCGCTCCAGCAGGACCCTGCGGCGCAGGGCGACGGGGGGCTCACCGGTGTCGCGGGTCATGCGGCGGGTGAAGTGGAACGGGGAGGTGAAAGCGTGCCCCGCCATGTCGGTGAGGCGGGAGTTCTCCTCGTCCAGGACGGCGTCGAGCAGTTCCCGGAGTCGGTCCCGTCCAGAGGTGGGCTCGGTCATGTGACCAGTATGTTCGCGGCGCCCCCGTGTCCGCCTGACCGATCTTGCCCACCCGGGGCGGTCGGCCTCCGTGTCGGAGGAGGGTGCCGGCCCGGGGTCGGGAGGCCGGCACCCGGTCCGGGGTCAGGCGCCGGCGGAGTGGCCGGCCCGGTTCTGCTTCTCCGGCCCCGATCCCGGTTCGGCGGGTCCGGCCGGAGGGTCGGCTGCCGCTGCAGGGTCGGCCGGCACCGGGACGTCGGTGGCCTCGTGCCCGACGCGGCGCGCCCTGAGAGCCGGCGGAACCATCGCCAGCAGGGCGAGCAGCGCCAACCCGAGGCCGATCCACAGCGGCGCGCGCAGGCCGAAGGCGTCGATGCCCATGCCGCCTGTCCATGAACCGAGCACGACACCCATGGTGATGAATGAGGAGTGCACGGTGTTGACCAGGGCGCGGGCGTTGCCCGCGCGCTGGACCCGGGTGATCATCGCCGGGTTCAGGGTGATGCCGACCAGGCCGATGCCCGCCATCGCCAGCAGCGCGGGCACCGGCAGGTCGGCGAACAGGGCGAAGACGGTGAGGAAGACCGCGTTGAGCAGCAGCCCGGTGACGATGACGGTGATGGTGTGCGACATGGCCAGGCGGCCGACCACGATGTTGCCGACCACCGTCGCCGCACCGTAGCCGAGCAGCAGCAGCGGCACGATGTCGCGGGAGAAGCCCGTGATGTCGGTGAGGATCGGCGTGAAGTAGGAGAAGGCAGCGAAGGTGGCGCCGATGATGAGCGTGGAGGTACCCATGACGGCCCACAGCCGGGGGCTGCGGAACACCGCCATCTCCGAGCGCAGCTCCCCGGCCTCGTCGGACTTCTCCAGCCGTGGCAGGGCGAGCATGGTGGCCACGGCGACGATCACGGTCAGGACGCCGACGAAGGCGAAGGCGGCCCGCCAACCGAACTGGCCTCCGATGAGGGCGGACAGGGGCAGCCCGAGCAGTGTTCCCACCATGAGGCCCTGGAGGGCCGCCCCGGTGGCACGGCCGCGCAGGTGCGGGGCGGTGACCTGGGCGACGGCGGACAGGGCGACGCCGAAGAACGCTCCGGACGCGGCCCCGGTGACGACGCGGGCGATGAGCATGGGCCAGTAGGAGGTGGACAGGGCGGCCAGGGTGTTGCCCACGAAGAAGATGACGAACAGCACCAGGAGGGCGTGGTCGGTGCGCAGCCGCAGCACCGCCAGGGTGGCCAGCGGTCCTCCGAGCGCCATCGCCAGCGCGAACGCGGTGATGAGGTAGCCGACCTGGGGGACGGTGGCCCCCAGATCCTCGGACATCTGCGGCATGAGTCCACCGACGAGGAGCTCGCTGGTGACCATGGCGAAGATGCCGAGTGCCATGAGGTAGACGGACTTTGGCATCGAATTTCCTCCTTTTCAGTTTTGAACTGATCAGACCAAAATCAGGGCGTGCGGGGATGCGCGCACGCCGACGCGGAGCAGGGCGCCGACGCGCGCCCGTGGTCGGGTCGCCGTCAGCCGGTCAGGGCGTCAGCGCGGCGAGTCCGGTCGACACGATGCCGTCCAGTGCTCCGCGTCCGGCCCCCGACTGGGCCGCGATCCTCATCCCGTAGATGAGCGAGGTCACGTACCAGGCCAGGTCGCCGGGGTCGCGGTCGGCGGCGATGGAGCCGTCGAGCTGGCCGTCCATGACGGCCAGACGCAGGGAGGACAGGCGTTTTTGCAGGTCGGCCTCGACCACCAGGGCGATGTCCTTGTTGCGCGAGGCGATCGTCGTGATGGTGTTGACGGTGAAGCATCCTGATCCGTGGCCGCTCTTCTGGTTGGCCGTCTCGTCGTCGACGATCACGGTGAGCAGCGAGCGGATGCGCTCCAGTCCGCTGCTTCCCTGGGCGTCGAGGACGGTTCCCTGGCGTGCGGTCATGGTGTTGACGTAGTACGAGAGCGCCCGTCGGAACAGGTGTTCCTTGGAGTGGAAGGTGTTGTAGAGGCTGCTGCGGGTCAGTCCGGTGGCCTGGCAGAGGTCGGCCGTGGACGTTCCGTCGAATCCCTTGGACCAGAACTCGTGACAGGCCTTCTGAACCACCCGCTCCTCGTCGAACTGGCGTGGTCTTCCCATGGAACGACGGTACCATTTTTTGGATTGATCGACACAAAACTTGAGGGGAACGGAGAGGGCTGCCGACCCCCAGGTCGCGGACCGGACCAGGAGGACGTGCCCTCCTGCGGCGCGGAGTCGGGCCCGTCCGACGCCCGATGCGCTGTGGTCCGACCTGGAGGCCGAGGGGCTCGTCGCGCCCTGTACGGGGGCTGAGCAGGGCTGCTCCCAGCACCGATCGGCATGGAACCGGTCCGGCCGGGTGCGTTTCGGAGCGGTCCGGCACGGGGCCTCGCGGGCGGAAACGGCGGTGCGAGTGCCCCGGCGGATGCGGTAGAGTCTTCCCCGTTGGCAGCGCCGGAGACGGTGCCTGCCGCACGGCCGGGACGTAGCGCAGTTTGGTAGCGCACTTGACTGGGGGTCAAGGGGTCGTGGGTTCAAATCCCGCCGTCCCGACAGAGAAGTAGCAGGTCACAGAGGGGCTCGTCGTCAGACGGGCCCTTTTCTGCGTCTCCGGTGGGGTCGGGGCGGGGTTGAACCGGGGCGGTGCGGGTTGTCAGCCCACGTCGTGGGGGACGGCGTCCAGGGCCTTCGTGCCTTCCGAAATCCTCCCGGTGGGCGGTGGGAGGGGGCGTCTCCCAACGCCGTGGCGTCCTGGCCGGGCTGTGGGCCGCCACGGCGGTGGCAACCACCTCCTTCTACGGTCTGAGTACCGGGTGGCCGCTGGCGATCGAGATGCGGTTGAACGCATTGATGAGAGTGGTCGTCCACTCCACCACGGAGATCTGGGCGGTGGTCAGATGGGCCGCCGCACGAGCGTTGACGGCTTGTCGGTCGATCGTCGGATCGATCACCGTCAAAGACTCCGCCAGTTCGAGCGCGGCCCTTTGCTCATCGGTGAACGACGCGACCTCGCGCCAGGCCGACAGCACATCCAGAGTGCCCTGCGCCACTCCTGCCTTGCGCGCCTTGGGGAAGTGGATACTCAGGCAGGTCGAACATCCGTTGATCTGGGACACCCGGATTTTGATCAGCTCGATGGTGTCCTCGCCCAGACCCGCCTCTTGCGCCGCGGACCGGGAGGCCGCGGCCGCCTGGAGCATCGCCCCGTAGACCTTGGGGTGCTCCTTGTCGATGTAGGGACGCTCCGCGCTCATGCGTCACCCTTGCCCTTGACCGTCCCCTCGACCAGGGCGAGGTCGGCCGGCCTCGGTCGACGGAACCGTCCGCCCTCGGCCGTGTACTCGTCGCCGTGCTTGTGCAGGTGCCTGGCGAAGAGCGGGCACACGGGGACGACGGTGAGGTTCCTGCGGATGCTGTCGGCCAGTGCCTCACCGACTAGAAGTCCGGCCAGTCCCCGGCCGCCGAGCTCCGGTGCGACCTCGGTGTGGAAGAAGACGCGCTCGCCGGGTACCCGGGGCGGGTCGATGAAGTCCGCGCGTCCGGCGAGGGTGCCGTCGTCCAGACTCACGGCGTAGGCGCTGATGGCGCGTGTCTCGTCCAGCGCGAAGTGTACGACGGCGCCGGTTCTGTCGGTCCGTGGCTCGCCCATGGCAGACCTCTCTGGTGGGGATGGTGTTCGGCTCGGTCGGTGGCGGACACGGCGGCAACCTGCCGCGCGAGTTCGTCCTCGCGCCTCAGCCCGTCGCTGTCGCGGAGGCGTCCCCGGCGGCGCGGGCGGCGAGCAGTGAGGCATGCGTGGGCGCCCCGGGCACGTGGTCCGGCCGGTTCTTGGCGAATTCCTTCCGCAGGACCGGCAGGACCTCCTCGCCGAGGATGTCGAGCTGCTCCAGCACGGTCTTCAGGGGGACCCCGGCGCCGTCGACGTTGAACAGCTGGCGCTGGTAGTCGCCGAAGTTCTCGCGGAAGGTGAGGGTCTTGTCGATGACTTGCTGGGGGCTGCCGACGGCCAGCGGGGTCTCGTCCATGTACTGCTCCAGGGAGGGTCCGCCGCCCATCAGGGGGGAGTGGTCGAAGTAGGGACGAAACTCCCGTACGGCGTCCTGGGATCTGGGCCGCATGAAGATGTGGCCGCCGACGCCGACGACAGCCTGTTCGGGGGTGCCGTGGCCGTAGTGGGCGTAGCGCTTGCGGTAGAGGCCGATCAGCTTCTGGAAGTGTTTCTTGGGCCAGAAGATGTTGTTGGCGAAGAAGCCGTCTCCGTGGACAGGATGATCCGCTCGGTGCGCGCCGCGATCCAGCCGAGCATGGTGGTCGGGGACGAGGGCACGAACGGCCGGTTGTGGTGCTCGCCGGTGGCGAACACGTCCAGCCCGATCTCCTCGGCCTTGCGCGCGATGGCGACCATCGCCTTGATCCGCTCGTGCTCGGTCGGCGTCCGACCGGTGACGGGGTCCTGTGTCATGTCACCGACGGTGAAGATCCCGAACTGCATCGCACCCACCTCCGTGTGGTCGCTGTGTCAACTGGCGTGGCGAACGCGATGTCGGGTGTGGTCGCCTCCTGTCGCGACATCGCAGCCGTTCGGTTGATTGATCAACAAAACTACTGGAAAGTTTATGTTGATGCATCAACAAACACTGTAGCCGCTGTCCGACGATCTCAGCTCTGGAGGATGTGGAGGACGCGGGTTCGCGCGACTGGATCGACGCCGTCCAGCCGCAGGGCTCTCTGTCGCTGGTCAGCTTGGTGTGTGCCTACCCCGGTCTCGCGCGCCTCCTGCGCTCGGCACTGGGGCTGCTCGCATGCGAAACCGCCGTACCACGGCCTGCTTCGGTGTCGATCATCCCCGCCGTAGACCACCGCCCGACGCGTCAAGAGTGAGGAGCGACTCCTCGCAGGCCCCGAGCTTGCCCCCCGGGAAGAACCCCGTATCGCCCGTTCAGTCCGGCTGCTTCTCCATGTGGTCCGAGACGCGCTGGGAGAGCCGGGCGAAGGTGCTGAGCTGGTTCGGGGTCAGGGCGTCGATGAACAGGCGGCGAACGTGCTCGACGTGCAGGGGCGCAGCGTCTTCGATCGCCTTGTAGCCGGCCGGTGTGGCGACGATGAACGCTCCGCGAGCGTCGTCGGGACATTCCTCCCTGGCCACGAGCCCACGCTTGGCCATCCGCCTGACCTGGTGGGACATCCGGCTCTTCTCCCAGTTCACGAGGTTGGCCAGCTCCAGGAAGCGCATCTTGCCGTCACTCGCCTCGGTGAGATTGGCGAGCACGATGTAGTCGGAGGCGGACATCCCGGAATTGGCCTGGAGGAGACGGGACAGCCGCCCGATGAGCGTCTCCTGCATGTGGATGAAGCCGTCCCAAGCGGCCTTCTCCTCCGCCTCCAGCCAGCGTAGCGTCTCGTTCATGGGCGCAGTGTAACGAAGAAGTTGACATCTCATCCACTTGAGCTGCGGCAACGGAGGTGTGGCCCTCTGCGGGTCGATGCACGTCGTACTCCGGCCACGGCGGTTCGGGGCCCGCCCTGGTTCAGGGGCCGCAAGTCCGCGGTGATCCTGCCGCCGGTCGACGGTGAACAGTGTTCTCCGTCCCCCGCGGACCGCAGGTGCCGCCCCTCCTCCGGGGGCGGCACCGCGGAGCAACCCGCGTTGCCGTCCTTCGTCTCACTTGCGAACCGAACTTGCGGGAACGTGAGCGGGACCTGTCAGCGGGGGCCGGCAGTCCGGCCCGGTCGAACACCGTCGTTTCCTCGGGACGCAGGGGTTCCGTGCCACCGGAAGGGGTCGTCCTCCAGCGCGGGGCGGTCCCAGTGCCCGCGGTCCGCGGCGGCTTCGTAGGTGGTGCGGAGGAACTCGGCGACCGCGCGGTCGGGGTCGGGTGCGGCGCGGGCGGCCTCGTACGGCAGCAGGAACTGCTGGAACTCGGTGCTGTAGTACGCGCCTTCGGGGCCGACCGGCTGATCGGCGAACCCGTCGGGTCCGGGGTAGGCGTAGGAGTAGAAGGCGCCTTCCTCGCCACCGCCGGGCCAGAAGCCGCAGCTGGACAGTTCCCGGGAGTAGCCCTCGACCATGACCCAGTCCCCGCAGTTGGGTGCCCCGCCCGGGTGGGGCGGAGCCGACCGCCCGGAGAAGCGGGTACAGGCCAGATCCATCGCTCCCCAGAAGAAGTGCACCGGGCTGACCTTGCCGACGAAGTGTGACCGGAACTCGCCGATCACCCGGTTGGCCTGCAGGAGCTGGCGCCAGAACAGGGTGGCCGCCTCGCCGTCGTAGGAGGCGTGCTCGTGGTCCTCGGCGAAGGGGATCGCCGGCTCGACCTCGTTGGGGTGCGGCCGGATCGGTGCCTCGATCCCGAGCTGGTCGAGCATGTCCAGGACACGGGTGTAGAACTCGGCGACCGGCATCGGCCGCAGCGGGAGGCTCCGCGTGCCGCCGTCACTGCTGCGGACTTCGAGCTGGTGGCCGACGAAGTCGAACTCGATCTCGAAGGCCCCCGTGCGGTACGGGATGGCCGAAGTCGTCAACCCGCGCGGGCTGACGTAGAGGGTCACCTGCCACCAGTGGTTGACCAGCGGAGCGTGGGCCATGCGGATCTTGCCCACGATCTGGGTCCACATGTGCAGGGTGTCGCGGGTGGGGGTCCAGTCCGAGACCCGCAGGCTCGGCCAGTTCGTCGTTGACGGGCTGGTCATCGGTTCTCATTTCCTTGGCTGTGCCGCCGGAGGGCGGGGGCGGTCGTGTTCTGCGGACGGGTGCCTCGACCCCTCGTCTCTCCCGGAGCGAAGCGGGCCGTGGTTTCGTCGGTCCCTGCCGCACCCTCACGACGACCGACGGCGTCCGTATGAGCGGTGCCTCGCATCCCCTGGGGGAGCGAGCCCCCCGATGGTAGTTGATCTATCACCGGAAAGGTAGGTGATGGATCAACTTGATGGACGGGATTCTGCCTCCAGGGGGCCGATGGTGGCGCCTGGACCCCAACTGGTTGACATATCATCCAAGGGTGCTAATTTAGGTGACGCATCATCTAAATCGGCGGTGTCCTGACCGAGCCCCCAGTACACGAAGACCTTGAGAGGAACCCCCCCTGTGAGCACCGAAGCCAAGAACGGACTTGAGGCGCTGCTGACGCCCGAGGAGAGCGTCGTCGTCCTGATCGACCACCAGCCGTTTCAGTTCACCAACCTGAACAGCCACGAGCCGTCGATGGTCGTCAACAACGCCGTCGGCCTCGCCAAGGCCGCCAAGGTGTTCGACGTTCCGACCATCCTGACGACGGTGCTGGAGGAGCGCGGCGGCTACCTCATCCAGGCACTGCAGGACGTGTTCCCGGAGCAGAAGCCCATCGACCGTACGTTCATCAACACCTGGGAGGACCAGCGTGTCGTCGACGCCGTCAAGGCCACCGGCAGGAAGAAGCTGATCATCGCCGGTCTGTGGACGGAGATCTGTGTGGCCATGCCGGCGATTCAGGCGGCGGGCGAGGGCTTCGAGGTCTTCGTCGTCACCGACGCGTCGGGTGGTATCTCGGTGGAGGCCCACGACATGGCCGTGCGACGCATGGTCCAGGCCGGCGTGGTGCCGATCACCTGGCTGGCCGTGGCGGCGGAGTGGCAGCGTGACTGGGCCCGCGAGAAGACCATGCAGGGCATGGTCGAGGTTCAGACGCAGCACGCCGGCGCCACCGGTGTCGCCTTCGCATGGGAGACACAGCTGCTGGGCAGCCGCGCCAAGAACAGCGTCTGACATGACCGCGGAACGGGCCCTGGTCCGCATCGGGTAGGGCGAGTGGTCGCAGCCGCGGGTCCTGCAGGCCCGGTTCCAGGGAATTTCCGGCCATGAGGCCGAGCGGCTCCGGAACGGGTCGCGGCGGATCGCGGTGTCACCACCGGAATCGTCTTCCGGAGAGCTCGTCTTTTCCGTGCGCGGAGGCTCTGGCCACCGGGCGGCGAGGCCGGCCGCGGCCATCAGGGCGGGCCGTCGGGTTGTCCGGCGGCCCGCCCTGCCCTGCTACGGCGGTACTGCCGGTGTGCCGTGTGAATATGTTGATGCATCACCTTTATGGGGTCGGCGTGACGCCCGGCCGACCGATCGAGGAGGAGACCATATGGCAGTCGAAGTGAGCGATGCGCCCGAGGCCAAGCGCTATGAGGCCCGCGTCGACGGAGAATCCGAGGTCGCGGGCATCGCGGGATACATCCGCACGGCGGAACTCGTCGCGTTCGTGCACACCGAGGTCGCGCCGGAGTACGAGGGAAGGGGGGTCGGGTCCGCGCTGGCCCGCACCGCCCTCGACGAGGCGCGGTCCGCGAACCTGCGGGTGCTCGCGACCTGCCCCTTCTTCGCGGGCTGGATCGCCCGTCATCCCGAGTACCAGGACCTGCTGTACCAGTCCCGGAGCAGGGTCAGTGACTGAACGGTGGGACACGGCGGTTGCGGAGGCCGGGAGGCCGGTATGAACGACGGATCCGGGAAGAAGACGTATGAGGGGCAGTCGGTCACGGTCACCTTCGAGGCCGGGCGCTGTCGGCACGCAGCCGAATGCGTCCAGGGCCTGCCCGAGGTGTTCGACACGGCCCGGCGCCCGTGGATCCGGCCGGACGGTGCCACTGCCGATCGGCTGGTCGAAGTGGTGCGGCGTTGCCCTTCGGGTGCGCTGCAGTACCGACTCGCCGACGGCGAAACGGGGCCCTGAACGACCCGCACAGATCGCGCGCGGTGAGATCGGACGGCTGACCTCACGCGGTGAACTGAGCGTGGACACGCCACAAGGGCCCGCGCGCGAGACCGGGGTCGTGCTGACGCTGAGGGCCCACTCCACCGGCGCACGCTGGTCAGGGCTCGTCGTTGCCCAGCCGCACGACCACGACGAGGTGAACCACGCCGGCGAGTTGCGGTGGCTGCGCCCCGTCCTTGTTGCGGGGACGACGTGCACCGACGCGGGACGGCGCTCTCCCACTGGCCCGGGGTGAGTGAGCTGTTCGCTCTCATGGGACTGCTCCCTGGTCGATGGGACTGGATTTCCAGTCCAACTTCCAGGGAGCAGTCCAAAAGACGGGGCCCTTCGGCCGTTGCCGGTGGGGGCGGTGGCCGTCGGCTCAGTCCGAGGCGGCGCCGAACCACCTCGATAGCGGGCCGGCCAGCTCCTGCTGGTCCTCGCCGACCCACACCACGTGCCCGTCCGGCCTCAGCAGCACGGCGGGTACGTCCGGTTCCCCGCCGGTGTCCGCGACGTGGTCGACGCGGTCGGCCCAGCCCCGGACAGAGAGCTGCCCGGTCCGGTCCAGGAGCAGCCCCCGGCCCCCGTGCATCAGCTCGTAGAGGCGACCGCCCCGGCCCAGCTCCACGTCGCGCATCCGCCTGCCGAGCAGCTCGTGCCCCTCGCCGAAGTCGTAGCGGACGTCGACCGCGGTGATCATGCCGGTCACGTACCGGTTGACCTCCTCGAAGTCCATCAGCCGCGAGAACAGCCACCGCAGTGCCACCGCACCCGGGTCGGCGCCCAGCATCGTGATCTGCGCGCGGGTGTTGTCCAGCACGCGGGCGCCGACCGGGTGCCTCTCCTCGTGGTAGCTGTCCAACAGTCCCTGCGGCGCCCAGTCCCCGACCGAGGCGGCCAATTTCCAGCCGAGGTTGAACGCGTCCTGCACACCCAGGTTGAGCCCCTGCCCGCCGGTGGGCGGGTGGATGTGCGCCGCGTCCCCGGCCAGCAGCACCCGGCCCGCCCGGTAGCGCTCGGCCTGGCGGGTGGCGTCGCCGAAGCGGGACAGCCAGCGCGGCGAGTGCACGCCGAAGTCGGTGCCCGCGAAGGCCCGCAGCTGCTGCCTGAACTCCTCCAGGGTCGGTGCGGCCGTGCGGTCCTCGGCCACACCGTCGGCGGGCACGATGACGCGGTGCACCCCCTCGCCCTCCTCACCTGCCGGGGCGAGGCCGAACCGCAGCTGGGTCCGGTGGACCTTCGCGACGGCGGCGGCGATCACCTCCGGATCCGCGGTCACCTCCATGGCGCCCAGCAGCGTCTCGACCGTGGCGGGCTCGCCGGGGAAGCCGATCCCGACCAGTTTGCGCACCGCGCTGTGCCCGCCGTCGCACCCCACGAGGTAGCGCGAGCGCAGGCGGGTGCCGTCCGCCAGTTCGACGTCCACCCCGTCCCCGTCCTGGTCCAGGCCGACCACCTCGCAGCCGCGCCGCATCCGCGTGCCCAATTCGAGGGCGCGCTCCTCCAGCAGCCGCTCGGTGACCGGCTGCGGGGTGGCGAGACCGTACGGGTGGGCCGTGTCCAACCGCTCCGGCCACGGCTTGGTGACGCCCCCGAAGAGACCGCCGATCCGGAACTTCTCGCTGACCGCGAGGAACCGGTCCAGCAGACCGCGCTGGTCCATCACCTCGACGCTGCGCGCGTGCAGGCCCTGCCCGCGGGAGTGCCCGGTCGGCTCGGTCAGCTTCTCCAGCACGAGCGTGTCAACGCCGTGCAGCCGCAGCTCGCCGGCCAGCATCAGGCCGGTCGGCCCACCGCCGACCACGATCACGTCGATCATGAATGCCCCTGTCCCTCGTCATGGCGTCCCGGCCGCCCGCACCTCCTGGGGAGTGCCCTCGTCCGAGCGCCTTCCCCTGCCGGTACGGCGTCCGCACGAGCCCCGCCCGACCTGCGACGGCACACGCGTGTCGTGGTTCCCGGAACTGTGTGCTCGGGCCACGAGCGATGATTCTGGGGCACGACCCGGGTCTTGCCGCAAGCCCCCCGGTACGCTATACGTTGAGAGTGGAAGGACGTATTTTTCCTCCCTCCCGCCGGTCCGAGACGGACGGGTGACCCTCTCACGAACCTGAGACGCGGAGCCCCCTCCGACCACGTGGGCTCCCTTCAAACCCCCTGTTTCCTAGGGCGTGAGGCCAGGCGCGCCGCCGACACGAGCGCGACGAGGCCGCCGAGCACCCAGCGACGACCGCGACCAGGGCCTGGGCCGTCAGCAGGGCGACCACGAGCAGGACCGCCCCAGCCCCGAGACCGGTCAGCCCCTGCGCGTTCCGGAGGAGGGGGCGGATCGGTGCGGGGCGCCCCCCGAGCGGGTCAGACGCCCGCTCCGAGGAGGGCCTCGCCCAGCGGCGTGCGGGCGTGCAGCATCCGCGTCCCGTCGCGCCGGCTGTGGACCAGCTGGGCCCTTCTCAAAATCGTCAGGTGGTGTGACGCCGTGGACACGGCTGTCGCACACGCGTCGGCGACCTCCGAGGTCGACCGGGGCCCGTCCAAGGACAGCAGGGCGCGGGCGCGCCCCGAACCGAGCAGTTCCACCAGGGCCTCCTCGACCGCCGAGCGCTCCTGCGTCCACGAGGCCGAGAGCCCGAGCACGGGGTAGAACAGTGTCGGCTGCGCGGGTGGTTCGGTGAGCACGGAGCAGCGCGGCGTGCTCATGACGGAGGGCACGAGCACCACACCGCTCCCCTCGCAGTCGACTTCCTCTTTGTGCTTGCGCATCTCGACCTCGATGGCGTCGCGGTGCCATGCGACGGACCCGTGGAGGGAACCGACCATCGCGGCGACCCCGTTCACGGCCACACGGCGTACACGCAGGTCGATGTCGGCGGTGATGAGCCGCCGGATCTGCGCCCAGTGGGGGGCCAGCAGTGACTCCCAGACCGCCTCCCAGGCGTCGGCCACCTGGGATCGGGTCCTCTCCGGGTGGGCGAACATGTCGGCGACGACCTGGTACCGGGGGCCGTCCGAACGGGCGAGCACCTTCGTGAGGTCCGCTCGCACGGACGCGGCCGGAACCCGGCGCAGCCGTTCGACCTCGTCGGCCGGGGTCATGTCCCACGACGGGGTCGAGGTGAGGAAGTCGGGGAAGTAGCCGTCCGGGCCGATCACCGTGCGCAGTACACCGAACGGACCGCGTGGCAGAGCCGACCGCACCGAGCGCAGCCACCCCCACTGGAGAGGGTGGTCCGGCGGGTTCTGGAGCACACGGACCGCGTGGCACAGCTCGTGGCCGGGGGAGATACCGAACCTGATGGAGGAGATGTCCGAGGCTCCGATCCGGAACCGGACCAGGTTTCGACCCATATCGAAAGAGTAGAGGCGCCGGGGGCCGCTCCACCAGAGTGGAGGCATCAGGACAGGCCCTCCAGGAGGAACCGTGAAGTTCGCTCTTCTGTACCACTACGACCCGCACACCGCCGGCCCCGTCGAGGAGGAGGTCGCCGACTGGATGACCTTCGACGCCCAGGTCCGCGAGGCCGGGCTCCTCGTCGACGAGGCGGGTTTCCACGTTCGCGACAAGGCCCTCACGGTCAGCGTCCGCGACGGGGAGAGCACCGTCACCGAGGGCGCGCCGACGTCGGGTCCGATGCTCGCCGGCTACTACCTCCTCGACGTCGCCGACATGGCCGCGGCGCTCCAGTGGGCGGCGCGCATCCCGACCGCCGCCTACGGCTCCGTCGAGGTGCGGCCGATCGTCGACGTCGAGTTCGAGGGTGGGAACGATGAGTGACGTGAGGACACCGGCGGTCGTGCCCGCTGCGGAGCTGCTGCTCGGCGACTCCAGGACCCTGCGGTTCGAGGGACGCCTGCACGGCTCGGGCATCTCCTTCTTCCTGGTGGACAACGACCCCGGCCAGGGGCCCGGTCTGCACCGGCACCCGTACACCGAGACGTGGACGGTCCTGGAGGGGGAGGCGACCATCACCATGGGGGACGAGCAGGTCGTCGCGAGAACGGGTGACACCGCTGTGGTCCAGCCCCACGTGTGGCACGGGTTCAGGAACACCGGTACCGGACGGCTGCGCCTCATGTGCGTGCACGCCTCGGACACGATGATTCAGGAGCGGCGGGACTGAACCGCCTCCCCGGGCTCGGCGGCGGTGCGGTGCCACCCGCGCCGCCGCATGCCATGCCGGACCCCACCGAGGAGTCGGGAGGTCAGCGGCGGTCCAGGACCCCGTCGAGGGGCCGTGGAACCCGTTCCGGGTCCAGGGCCTGGACCAGCGCCCGCGCGTACCGGCTCTTGCGGCCACTGAGGGTGCCCATGAACCGGCACAGCTGCCGGTCGACGGGGCGCTCGCGCTGGGCGGGCTGGTTCTGGAACGTGCGGAACGCCCGGAGGTCGCCCAGGGTCTCCAACACGGACTCCACCCCGGGGACACCGAGGGCGCGGATCAACTCGTCCTCCAGGTCGGCGTCGCACACGTGAAAGCCCTGCGCCTCCAGGTCCGAGCCGAGCCCGGCCCGTTCGAGGGCGCGCAGGAAGTAGCCCCGCTCCGCGACGTCGCACAGGCCGGAGAGGTGGAGGCCGAGCCCGCCCGGACCAAGCCGTTCCACGAACCGTCCGATGTTCGTCGCACCTCCGAGCGGCATCACGACGGTGCGCTCGGCGACCAGGTCGCGGCCCCGGCGCAGCGCGAGCGTCTCCAGGGCGACGCGGTCGCTGTCCCCCTCCACGAGGATCACCGCGCGGACCCGCTCCAGGTCTGACACCCGGCACACTCTACGGCTGGAGTGGGCCCGCACCGTGTCGGTGGTGGGGTCGCAGCCGGAGCCGCTGGAGACACGTGTGCCCGGCCTGTCCTCCTTTGGGAGGGGGCCGGGCACACGTGGTGTCCGTCGGCTACCGGGAAAGCGCGGCGCTGAGGAATCCGGTCCACTCGGTGGTGGGGAAGGGGAGGTGCCCGGCGCCGGGGTGCTTGGAGTCGCGAATGGCCGCGCCGCAGGGCAGGTCAGCGACCTCTACGCACTCGGCATCGTTTCCGGCGTGACGGGTTTTGCGGAGGTCGGTGGGGATGGGGGCTACCTCAACACAGTTGACATCTTGAGCGCTGTAGCTGCTCTTGCGAAACTCCAGGATCATCCTTGTCCACCCTCTATTGACGCCTTGGCATTAGCGATGCTCTGCATAGACGCGGTCGACGATAGTGCGATGCCCTGAACATTGCTGAATGCCATGTTGTAGCGCTTGATGTCGCTTTCCTGCTCAAGATACAGGCCGTCTGCTGCTGTGCTGACATAGACGATCGTAGGATCCCTGGGCTCGGGGAAGTCAAGGATGGTGAAAGCGCCTGCCATGCCCAGGTGAGCCCCGCTGCTGAACGGGAGCACCTGGATGTCGATGTTGTGCCGCAGGGCTAAATGTTCCAAGTACGCCAATTGTTCTGCCATGGTCTGGCTGCTGCCCACGACGCGACGCAGGACAGCCTCATCGATGACCGCTGTCATGTGAGGGGCATCGACTCGGGAGAGGATCTGCTGGCGTGCGAGACGTGCTTCTACTTGCCTGGGGATGCTCTGGTCATCAGTAGCTCGGCCTCCCTTGAAGATCTCCTCGGCGTAGTCAGGGGTTTGGAACAGGCCTGGCACGACTTGGGCTTCGTACGTACGTACAGCGGATGCTTCCGCCTCGAAGTCGGGAAGTGCGTGTTCACTGAAGACGTCCTTGTAGCGGGACCACCACCCCTTCTCTTTGGACTCACGTGATAGCTGGTGCAGTACGGCGCGGCTTTCTTCGGCAAGGTTGTACAGGTCTGCCAGGGCGTCAAGATCGCGAGCGCGAGTTCTCCGGGATTCCGCGGTCTCGATCTTGCCGATGGTCGCCCGGGGCACACCGGAGCGCTTGGCTACCTCGTCGAGGGTCAGGCCGCGCTCTTCGCGCAGGCGCCGCAGCTCGAAGCCGAGGCGCCTGCGACGGATACTGGGGCTGTAGGGCCGTTGCATGGGATCAGCCTAACAAAACCGAGTGCGAATCTCAGCAAGGAGCTTGACAACTGAGATTCGCAGTTTCAGTATGGGGGTGTAGTCAGTGACCAATGAATCACGGAGGGTTCATGTCGGTCAGGCTACGCCCTGCCCGTTCCGCGCATCACGTCAACCGTGAACCTCTCCAACGGGCGTCTTTCACCCCTGTTCGTGCTCTGCCATGCCAAGGAGTGTGTTCGTCATGCCCTCGCTCGCCCCCATGCCCGCCTTGGGTGAGGCTGTGGTCCCGTTGTCCAGCTTCATCCAGCCGGTCCACCGCCACTATTTCTCCGGTTACCCCGAGCGACCCAACTACCGCCGGCGCCGCTACGACTTCGCTGGAACTCCCGCCCTGATGCCGCTGGTTCGTGCGTTTCTCGACACCTGCTCGGCGGCGAGGTCCGCTGACTACCGGTACCTGTTCACCCTGCTCGGCAGTGAACTCGCAAACAACTCCGTCTGTCACAGCCTCTCCGGCCAGCCCGGGGGTAGCTACACCCTTCTTGTCCACCGTCACCGGGAAGGTCTGCATCTGACCTGTCGGGACCGGGGCGGCCTGCGCAAGAGGGACACCCACCTGAATCCCGACCCCAACGGCCTGGACCTGGACGCCGAGTCCGGTCGAGGGTTGGTCATGGTGGACGCCTTCGCCTCCAAGTGGGGTGACAACGGGCGTGCCGAATACCGCAGCGTGTGGTTCTACCTGGCTTACGACCTCACAGGCAGTGCCTGGAACAACTAAACGTGGGCAACAGCGAACCAAGCATGTCACGCCGCAGACGTGAAACGGGCCCAGGAAGTGCGCCAACACTCCCCGGGCCCCTGATCCAAAACCCAACACAGCTCTATGTAGAAAGCCAGGATCGATGACGCATCCTATCCCCGACCCGCGACCCCCCGTCGACCCGCGCTACGCTCCCCTCCCGCTGCCTTGGCGGCACCCGCTCCCAGGCCCTGTGTGCCCGATGTGTGATCACCCCTCCTGCCGTCACCGCCGCGCCCAGCGCTTGCCCCGCTTGGGCGGTCACCGCGCTGAGTTCACGCGTGAGCACGCCCGGGTGGCTGCCATTCAGGCCCATTACCGGAACCTGGTGCTTTGGTATGGGGAGTCCACTATGTCCTACTGGGTGGCCGGACCTACGGGGATGGTGGAAGCTCCCACGTGGAACGACTTGCTCGCATACCTGTGGGCCAGTGGCCGTATCCGGAGCAACGCTTGCTGATCGCGTGCCTCCTCGGCCGCCTGCCTTCCCACCCGATTGTGTGCGGTTTTGGGGCGGCGGGCGGCCCAGCTAGGAGTGTTATGAGGGATTATGTATACCAAAAATTCTGGCGAGGCTGGTAGTGGGAAAATTTTCTTGCTGGAATTAATAAGGATTGCTGGATTGAAGAGAAATGCCCTCATTGCTGGTGTGAAATGAATCATCGTCTTGCCAAATTATTGTGTACCCCTGGCTGTGGGCCAGATCGATCAGGTCAGGTCTAGGCTTGGAGGGTACGAGAATGGCGCAGTCTGGTTTTTCCATGAGTCTGCTGTAGTCGGCAAGTTGGCCGATGGCCATCCTTATGTTTTCTCGGGTCACACTCCCCTTTGCTTCTATGAGCAAGTTTATTTCTTCAACGTACAGGTCAGTGAACAGGGGTCGGCTTTCGCCGCTGGGAAGAAGTTGCTGTCGAATCGCGGTGCGCCCATGGGTGTGGAGGTATTCACTAAAATTGATAACCAGCTTGGCTTCTGTGCGATCTGCCGAGTAAACCTTTTTGTTTTGATTGACAAAAAACTTCTCCACCTCCTGTTTTTCGAGAGGAATCTTTTTGACGGGCTCATGGGTGGCTGCCAGGAGGGCTAGCGGACCTTGAGGGGGGAGTGGGTCCGTGTCTATGGGGTGCAGGTGGAAGACAAAAACCTTGCGCAGCGGCCCTTTGTCTGTCTCGGGAGAGTCTGTCTCATGCCAGGGGTTAGCCTCGTCGAGAATAAACTCACCCTTGTAAGTGACTTTATCGCGAGCTCCTTGGAATACGCGAAGTGCTCGCCCCTCCTTGACGTGATTAAGGATGCTGGCGTTTCCTTTGATCATGCGTTGGTCGCCGTATTTGCCCTCGCCGGTGTAATGAAAGCAGCCATCAGGCATCCATTCATCGCGGTAGCCGTGCTGCTCGCCCGAAGCGGGATCGGTAAAGATGATGACGTTTTTGCTCTTCGTGCAAGGGCTAATTCCGCTTTGTCTGCTTCCTCCATAGTAGTCATGGAGGTCTTTTCTTTTGATGGAATCCCCGGGCTTAAGTTTCCATTCGGGAGTGCTGTCTGTCATGGGGGCTCCTGGGGGTGAGGTTGGTCTGGTGCTTTTGTATAGGATCCCACGTATGTCTGTGATGTCTATTTTTGGAGAAGAAGTTAGGCGCGTGGCATGGGCTGCGTTGATGTGCCCCTGAACCACAGGCGAGGAGGCCCCCTCAATGAGCTGCAAAGATGCAGGTGGCGCCTCCGTAAAAGACCGATACTTGCCTGAGCGGAGCGGGATGGATCGACTCTCACCCGTGTTCCGTGACCTTGCCCAAGGTTGCCTACGGTGATTGGTGCGCACGGATAAGTGTTCGAGTGAGTCTGTGCCGAACCGGCATGAACCACGCTTCTTCGGTGTTTCCTTCCAACGACAGTTGATGAAGGGACAGGAGATGGCGCGCATGGTGGCACGGGACACGGTCACATCCGGCCTTAAGGCACGTAGGGGCGGGTCTGACCAGCAACCCAGCCAGGTGCTGCCGGACTCCGCCGACGTGGTCGTCGTGGGCGCGGGACAGGCCGGGCTGTCGGTGGCCTGGCACCTGAGGCGCCTCGGGCTCGCCCCGGGCTCGGACCTGGTGGTCCTCGACCGCGGGCCGGGTGCGGGCGGGGCCTGGCAGTCCCGGTGGGAGTCGCTGCGCCTGGACACGGCGCACAAGGTCGACGACCTGCCCGGCATGGGGGAACTCGGGCTGAGCTTCGCCACCGCCGACCGGTCGAGGGCCGCCAGGGAGGTCGTGGCCGACTACTACGAGCGCTACGAGCGGGCGTTCGCACTGGACGTGCGCAGGCCGGTCGAGGTCACCGGCGTCCACGAGGGTGGGAACGGCGGGTTCACCGTCACGACCGACCGGGGCGACATCGGCGCGCGTGTCCTCGTCAACGCCGCCGGGACCTGGGCCCGCCCGTTCCGGCCCTACTTCGCGGGCGCGGCGGAGTTCCGGGGGACGCAGATCTCCACGCCCGGTTACCGCTCAGCCGAGGACTTTCGGGGGCTGCGGGTCCTCGTGGTGGGCGGGGGTACCTCCGCGGTCGGGTTCCTGCGCGAGCTGGAGGGCGTGGCCGCGGCCACGGTCTGGGCCACCCGCCGTCCCGTCGAGTTCGTCGACGACCCGGCCGCCGGCGTCACGGCCGTGCGCAGGGCGGACGAGGCGGCCAGGGCGGGTCGCCCGCTCCCGAGCATCGTCAGCGGTACCGGTCTGCCCGCCACCCCGGAGAACCTGGCGGCGGCGGACCGGGGGCTCCTCGTGGCCCGGCCCATGTTCTCCTCGATCGAACCCGACGGGGTCCGGTGGGCCGACGGCTCCTTCGCTCCCGTGGACGCCATCATCTGGGCCACCGGGTTCCGGGCCGAGCTCACCCACCTGGCGCCGCTGCGCCTGCGCGAGCCCGGCGGCGGCATCCGCGTCGAACAGGGCCGCTCGCTGCGCAATCCCCGCCTCTTCCTCGCGGGGTTCGGTCCCCAGGCGAGCACGATCGGGGCCAACCGCGCCGGACGCACCATCGCACGGCAGGTCGTCGCCGAACTCCGGGCTCCCATGGCGGACCCGGCGCCCGTGGGTTAGGCAGGGTCTCGGACGGGCGCGGGCGCACCGGTTCCGGCGCGCCGCCGTTCGAGAGCTGCCAGGGAGCACCCTGGGAGGGGAAACCGCGTGAGGACGACCAGGCTGGGACGCTCGCGGGTGGGGGTCAGCGCGCTCGGGTTCGGTGCCGTGGGAATCGGCAACGGCATGGACCAGGAGGTGTCGGACGAGGTCGCCCACGGTGCCGTGCGGGCGGTGTGGGAGGCGGGGTGCGGTACTTCGACACCGCCCCGCACTACGGCCTGGGCCTGTCCGAGCGCAGGCTGGGCCCCGCCCTGGCCGGCCTGCCCCGGGACGGGTACACGGTGTCGACCAAGGTCGGCAGACTGCTGGAACCCACACCGCACCGGAGCGGGCAACGCGACGACCAGGGGTTCGACGTTCCGGCCACGCACTCCCGCCGGTGGGACTTCAGCGCGGACGGTGCGCGCCGGTCACTGGAGGGGAGCCTGGAGCGGCTCGGTCTGGACCGGGTCGACCTGGTCCTCATCCACGACCCCGACGACCACTGGGAACAGGCCGTGGGCGAGGCCTACCCCGCGCTGCACGAACTGCGCGCGCAGGGGGTGGCCGGCGCGATCGGGGCGTGCATGAACCAGGCCCGCATGCTGGAGCGCTTCGCGACCGAGACCGGCGTGGACGCGGTGCTGCTCGCCGGGCGGTACACGCTGTTGGACCGGTCGGCGGAGCAAGCGGAGCGCAACGCCGACCTGTTCGCGCGCCCGGTACGCAGGCACTGTGGACGGACCTGGTGGGGGAGGGGCTGATCGACCGGGAGGACCTGGGGTGACACGGCGCCGTGCCCGCCCCGGGCGCAGACCGGAGCCCCCGGACACTCAGGCGAGGGGGCCCAGGAGGGTCCGCTTGTCCAGCCCTTCGGCGGTGAGGCCGTCGAGGACACCGATGATCTGCTTCTCCTCGTACCGGAAGTGGGTCTCCATGACCGCCTCGATGCCGTCGAGGTGGCGCAGCTGCTCCTCGGTGCTGTCCCCCGAGTCCACGGCCTTCTCCAGACCGGCGATGAGGTACTCGATCATGCTGTGGTCCTGCTTGAGCTTGGCGATGACGGGGGCGAGGTCGGGGCGGAGTTCCAGGACGAGCGGGAACAGCGCGGAGTCCTCGCTCGTGTGGTGGCCGTTCAGCGCGGTGCAGAATCCGAGGCAGAAGAGTCGGAGGTCGCGGGAGACGGATTCGGCACGCCCACCTTCAGTGACGGACTCGCGGGTCACCTCCAGGGCGTCGCGCAGCCGCTGGTGGACGGTGCGGAGCTCGCGCCCCCACGCCTGTGCTCTCTGCTCGGTCAATGCGTTACTCCAGACGTCGGCCCGATCGTGGGGCGCATGGTGCTGACCAAGAGGGAAGCGGTACCGGAGACCGGCGGACCAGGCGCACCGGAGGGGGATGCTCCGGTACGGAGGCCGTTAGTGTCGGAACATGGTCTCTGATCCCACGGGATCCTTCTCCCGCCCGAGGGTCGCCGCCGGTGTCCTGTTCTTCGACCGCCTCGGCCGGGTGATGATGGTGGTCCCCTCCTACAAGGACTACCTGGACATCCCCGGCGGCTACATCGAGCACGGGGAGACGCCGACCCAGGCCGCGGCACGTGAGGTGAAGGAGGAACTGGGGCTCACGCCGCCGATCGGGCGACTCCTGGTCATCGACTGGGCCCCCAACCCCTCCGAGGGCGACAAACAGTTGTTCGTCTTCGACGGGGGAGTGCTCGACCAGGGGCGGCTGGACCAGATCAGCCTCGACCCGGCCGAGCTGACCGGGTACGAGTTCCACGACGTGGCCTCGATCGAAACGGTGACGATTCCCCGACTCGCGCGCAGGATCATCCAGGGGGACCGCGCCCGTCGGGAAGGCAGGACGGCCTACTTGGAGAACGGCGATCCCGTCTCGTAGGCGCCTACGCGCGGGTGAGGTAGAGCGTCTCGATGAAGGCGCTCCACTCTGGGCCGGTGAAGGAAAGCTGTCCCTTCCCGCGGTTCTGGGTGTCGCGCACGTCCGCGCCGGCGGTGTGCTCGCGGACCTCGACGCACTCGTTCGACCCGCCGCTGTAACTGCTCTTGTGCCAGTCACTCATCGTCGATCTTCCTCATCTCATCGCGGATGGCCTGCAAGGTCTCCTGCGGGTCGCGGGCTGCTCCCTGAAGGGCTGTGAACAGCAAGCGGCTACGAAAGATACCAGCGGAGTCGGTGATGATTCTGCCTTCTTCGGCCGATTCCATGTAGACCACTTCCGGTTCGTCAGCGGTCGTGATGATCCGTCGCGGACCCGAGTTCCCCGCGTGGCGAGGCGAGTTCGTCGGGACCATCTGCACGGTCAACCGGTCGCCGTCCACAAGGCTAGCGACATGGGCGAGCTGTTCTCGTTGGATTTCTGGGGATCCGTAGCGGCGGGCAAGGACGCTCTGGTCGATGATCAGCCAGAGCGAGGGAAGTTCGGCCTTCGCCATACGCTCCGCGCGTTCCCGGCGCTCCTTTGCCAGTGTCTGGACCTCTTGTCTCGCCAGCCAGGGGGATCCGTAACGGATGAGCGCGTGGGCGTACTCCTCCGTCTGCAGGTAGGAGGGGAACACCAAGGGCTGATACTCGAACAGTGCGTCTGCGGCGTGGGTGCGTTTGGTGACCTCGTGCAGCCACACCTGGCGTCCGGAGCCCGTCAGCTCCTCCCAGAGCCTCTCCAGCCTTCCGTCGCTCTCCAGGGCCTCGTCGAGGAGCTTGCGTAGCCACGGCCGGGCCATTGCCCGGCCGTTCTCGATGTCGGACACGTGCGAGTCGCTGATCGCCGTACCGCGCTGGCTGATGCGCCGGGCCAGGGCCTGCTGGGTGAGTTCGGCTTCCACACGCAGCCTGCGCAATTCGCGTCCGAAAGCCTTGAGGACACGTTCGTCTGTGTGCATGAGGCCATGTGACCACGGAGCAACACGCCCTGTGGGGCGTTCCACAGAATTCCAGATGCGTATGGAAGATTCGGGAACTCTCCGCCTGGCCTTCCCGGAGTGAACGGCCTGACCGCATCCTTTCGTCGTGGGCTCACGCACAGCGACCACGACAACACCGAAAGGACCCGGTGGAAATCCATGACCCCGGCTCAGGCCTCTCTCGACCTGCCCAGGCGTATCCGCCACACCGACCCCGACACCAGCGGCCTGGTCTGCGGGTCCGACCCGCGCCACGTCAAGGCCGCGCGCCGCTGGGCGATGCAGGCCACCCGGGCCACGCCTTCCGCTGCCCATCCGCTGCTGGTGTCCCTGGCCGAGTTGCACGCCAACGCCCTGAAGCACACCGCGTCCGGGCTTGAGGGCGGGCGGGTGAGGATCGAGATCCAGCGGCGTCCGCGCCTGTTCCTGCTCCGTGTCGGCGACGACGGCCCCGCACCGGGCGCGCAGGTCACCGTGCCCGCCGCGCCCACCAAGTTCGGGGTCGAGGGGGCCGGACCCGTGCTGGCCGAAGGCGGGTACGGCCTGGCGCTGGTGGAGGCCTTGGCTCTGTACTGGGACGTCTCCGGGAGCGCGGGAGGGCCGTTGACGGTTCGTGCCGCTTTCGACCGTCCCGGGAGGGCCCGCCTGCCGATGTGATCCCGAATGCGATGTCGTTTCCCGGCGACGGGTATCGAAGAACCTCGTTCATCCAAGCGAGCATCGGCCAGCCCGGCGGAAACGGCCTGCGTTTCCTGAGAATCCAGGGCTTTGTGTGCCCCTTGCGTGGTGTGGGTGGGAAGCGCAGTTCCGGGTGGCGTACGACCCCGGAACCACTGACACCAACCCGCCCCGCGCAGCCCATGAGTAGAAAAAGTGGAGGCGCCCCGGCCCGGTGCTGTGAACACCGGGCCAGGGCTGAATTCCCACCTGAGATAACCAGGAGGAGATCGTGGAGAAGCCTAGCGGTCGGCACCGCAAACCCGCCCGAGGATGGGCACACCAGGTGCGTTGGTTGTTCGGCGCGGTCCTGACCGCCGTGCTGTGCAGCCCCGCGAGCGCACGGCGGCAGCGGCATCCGTCGCAGCCACCCCGCGCGGGTGCGCTCAAGGACGCAGGGCCCGCGCCTCGAAGCAGGACCGTAGCGGCTGGGGTGGACGGGCCAGGGGCTCGAAGTGCTCCGTTCGCAGCCCGAGGTGACAGGCCACTTCCCGCACCTGTACGGATACCGCGCCCCCGCCTGCCGCACCCCTCGGAGCAGGGGTGGTGCGTCGATGACGATGGTGTGCGAGGGGTGCGCCCCTACCTGTTCCACGGCACGAGCAAGGTGGGCCCTCGCCCGCCGGATCCGCCGGCTCGGGCAGAACACGGGGAGCTCGATGAGCTGGCCGCTCCGGTGCGCACCTGGCTGAGCACAGCCACCTGAACCACATCTACTTCCCCCACGCCGGGCCGCGTCGGACCTGTAGCCGCCTGCTCACCCTGTACCGGTACGGGGGAGGGGCCCGAAGAGCGCTCGCAGGCGGACAACGGTTCGAGAGCACTGCCGGATGCGCTACAGTTTTACCTGTTGGCGGCACCGAAGACGGTGCCTGCCGCACGGCCGGGACGTAGCGCAGTTTGGTAGCGCACTTGACTGGGGGTCAAGGGGTCGTGGGTTCAAATCCCGCCGTCCCGACAGAGAAGTAGCAGTTCATGAGAGGGTCCACCACCAGGTGGGCCCTTTTTTGCGCGCTCGGTGGGGTAGAAGTGGGGTTGAACCGGGCTAGGTGGGCCGTTGGCACACGTTGGCATGTACTGGGTTTGCTGGAACCGTGTTTCTGGATTCCCAGGCCACGGCGCTCGGTCTCTTCCTCTCGCACTCCACGGGTGTCAGCCAGCTGATCGCCGAGTCTCGGCTCTGCCGGTTGTGCAAGATCTCCAGGTACTCGAAGATCGCGTTGGCCGGCTCCAGCCGGGTTCGCCCCCTGCGCCGGTCCAGCAGTTCGAAGTAGGCACGGAAACCATTATGCTACTCAGCGTGCTTATTCAAATCCCCTCGGTATTGGTCAGAGTATGGGCTCAGGCGGGCCCCCTCGCAGGTAACGGTTCACGGGTGCGAGAGCGCACTCCCGCGGTCACCGCGGAGGAACAGCGATGAGCGGGTACATGAGGACAGGTGGTTCCCTGCTGATCGCGGAGCGGGGCGCCGACACCAGCCTGGCGCGCGCCTTCGAGGTCTGTCGCAGGATCCACACGGGCGCGGACCACCTCTCTCCGCAGATCGTCGATCTGCTGCCCGCCCACAAGCGCCCCTACGCGCACGCACTGGTCGCCTTCGGGCTGTGGGCCGATCGGCTGGCCGACGAAGGGGAGGTCTCCGAGCGTGGGCCGGCCCTGGCCCGATTCCGCGCCGACACCCTGACCGCGCTGGCCGGCGAACCCGGCGCCCCCGCCCGCCTACCGTCGGTCCAGCGCGCCATGGTCCACACGGTGCGGGCGTGGGACATGTCCGTGCCGGTGCTGGAGGAGCTTCTCACCACACTTGAGCAGGACAGTCGCCGGCCGCCCGACTTTCCCGGCTTCGCCGACCTGCGCGGCTACATGCGCGGTACGGCCGGCACCGTCGGGGAGTTGCTCGGCACCGTGTTGGAGCCGGTCCGGGAGGACGCCCCGGAACTCATGTCGCTGCTGGGTGAAGTCCTCCAGTACATCGACATCCTCCACGACCTGCCCGAAGATCTCGAACAGGGCCGCTGCTACCTGCCCCGCCAGGACCTGGAGCGACTCGGCCTGGACGCGGACGACCTGATCGGTGCGCGTGGCACGAACGTCTATCAGGAACTGATCGCACGACAGGTGCAACGGGCACGCGGACTGCTGGACCAGGGGCAGGAGGTGGTCGATGCCGTGCACCCTTCCAGCCGTCCCTTCCTCGCAGCCATGGTGGTCGGGCTGCGAACGGGCCTGGACGAGTGCGAGTATCTTCCAGCGGGCCCCCCGGGTACCCCACCGCGAACAGCGGTTCCCGCCCGGTTGTCACAAACCCGAGAGACACCTGTCGGAGTCTTGCCGGTCGTCCCCCGGCTGCGGCAACGGCAGTCCCCCGTCCCGTCCCCGGACCCCGGGGGCCCTCCCTCCGCGGTCCCCGAGCACGTGGCCGTGATCATGGACGGTAACCGGCGGTGGGCCCGGGCACTGGGGCTGGCCGCCGTGGAAGGGCACTCGGCGGGAGAGGAGGCGATGTACCGTCTGGTGGACGCCGCCGGGGATCTGGGCATCAAGTACGTGACCACCTTCGCCTTCTCCACGGAGAACTGGTCGCGCTCTCCCGAAGAAGTGTCCTCTTTGCTCAGGATGTTCACCCGGGGCGTTCCGGGGGTGGCCGGGCGCCTGCACGCCCGGGGCATTCGGATGCGCTGGTACGGCCGTCGCAGCAGGGTCGGGGCGGAACTCCGCGAACGGCTGGAGTGGGCCGAGGAGCTGACGTCGGGCAACAGCGGGATGACGTTCACGTTCTGCCTGGACTACGGAGGCCGCCAGGAGATGGTGGACGCGCTCAAACACGCGGTGGCCGAGGCGCTCTCGGGGCGGCTGGACCCGACCCGCCTGACAGAGTCCGACCTCGCCGAGTACCTCTACGATCCTGGTCTGCCCGACGTGGACCTCCTGATCAGAACCGCCGGCGAGCAGCGCACCAGCAACTTCCTGCCCTGGCACACCGCCTACGCCGAGCTTGTCTTCGAGGGCGCTCTCTGGCCCGACTTCGACCGCTCCCACCTGGTTCGCGCCGTCAGCGCCTACGCGCAACGGCGCAGGAGCTTCGGCGGCACCCTGAGCGAGGAGAGCGTCTGATGCTGCATGTGGCGGACGTGCACAAGGCCTTCGGGGCCAGACGTGTCCTGCGCGGGGTGAGCCTGCGGGCCGCGCCCGGAGAGCTGGTGGGGATCGTCGGCGAGAACGGAGCGGGCAAGACCACCCTGCTGCGGATCCTGTCCGGTGAACTCGCACCCGATTCCGGCCGGGTGCAGGTCGAGGGCCGGATCGGCTACTGCCCCCAGCATCCGGTGACCAACCCGGAGCTGACCGTGGACCAGCATCTGCGCTACTTCGCCGTCGCCTACCGGTTGCGCCGTCTGGACCGGGCTCGCGACCTCATCGCCCGACTCGGGTTCGAGCAGTACGGTGCCACCCCGGTCCGGCACCTGAGCGGCGGAACACGGCAGAAGCTGAACCTGGTCCTGTCCCTCATGCACGACCCGGCCGTCCTCCTCCTGGATGAGCCCTACCAGGGCTTCGACTGGGAGACCTACTTGCGGTTCTGGGAGATTTCCGCGGAACTGCGGGCCCAAGGACGCGCCATCGTGGTCATCTCCCACCTGGCCCACGACGTCGACCGTCTGGACACCCTGTACCAGTTGCGTGCGGGCACGTTCGATCAGAGCGTCGTCGGGCGCGACCTGTGAACGCCTACCTGGTGGCGACCCGGTACTCGCTGCTGGAGCTGACCCGCAACCGTCTCGCGGTGGTGGTGCTGGTCTGCCTCGTACCCCTGTTGATCTGGTTGCTCGACTCGGTGGTGACCGAGGAACCCGTCGAGTTCGTGCACCGGTCCACGGACACGCGGATCCAGGCGCTGGGGCACCAGGTCACGACCCTGGGCTGTGTACTCAACCTGGTGTCCTTGCTGGTGGGGTTCGCGATGTTCACCGCGGCGCACCGCTCGGCGGACTTCGACCGGCGCCTGGCCCGGGTGGGCTACCCCCGCACGGCGCTCATCCTGGCCAAGCTCACCATGCTGGTGGTGTCCTCGGCGACGGTCAGCGGTTACGCCGCCGCCTGGACTTCCTTGCACTGGACCGCGGAGCAACCCCTGGAGCTGTGGGCGGGCCTCTTCCTGGGCGGGGCGGTCTACGGTGCCATCGGGCTCTTCCTGGCCCTGTTCCTACCGGAAGAGCTGGAGGGCACGTTCGTGATCATCGTGGCGACGGTGATCGACAACGCCCTACAGAACCCGATCATCAACCCGACCGCGGACGCCGACGCCGTTCTCTTCCTACCCGGATACGGAGCGATGCAGGTCTGTGCGGCAGGGGCGTTCACCGATACTGTCCCGCTCACATCGATGCTCCTCAGCCTGGGGTGGACGGCGGTGTTCGGAGTGGTCGCCCTGGGGGCATTCGCCGCACGCACGCGTGACCGCACACCCCAGAGGGTGGGCGGCGGGCCACCCGGAATCTGAGCGGTCCTGGTGGGGTAGAGGTGGGGCTGGCAGAGGGGCCCCGGATGACTGTTCCCGCCGTCCGGTAGCCCGGACTTTGCGTCCTGGCCAGGTTCTTCCTGCTGTTGAGCGACCTCCCCCGGCCCCCTGCGGCTTGGTTCAGCTTGCCTGGGGGGCAAGGGGCCGTGGATTCGGATCCCGCCGTCCCGACAGAGGACTAGCAGGTCAGTGAAGGGTCCGCCTGAGGGCGGGCCCTTCACTGCGTCCCCGGGGCGCGTGCGGGTGCTGCGTGAGGCCGCCGCGCAGCGCCCGGTAACAGCACCCCTGGGGCGGCAGCCGCCAAGGCCCCGTGCGGTCAGCGGGACCGGTCTCCGGCGGTGCTCGGCTCCGGTCGGGCGGGGTGGGTGGTCACGGGGGCCAGCCACAGCCCGGTGAGGGCGTCGGTCAGCCCGGCCGCGGCCTCCTGCCAGGAGCCCCGGGGGGTGGGGGCGCCCTCGGCCAGGGCGAGTTCGCGCTCGGCGATGGTGTGCACGATGAGCGTGCGGGCCATGTCCTGGCGTTCGCCGAGCACCGGCGCGGGCAGATCGGGCAGGCGCCTGCGCAGTTCCTGCCCGGCGCGCACCAGCGAGGGTGATTCCAGCGCCTCTTCGGACACGATCCGGCGGTAGGCGGGGTCGGCCAGGGCCTGGGCGCTGAAGCGCCCGTACCAGGACGGTGTGCCCAGGTCCGCCAGGTGCTGGGCCAGCGGTTCCACCATGCACGCCACCCAGTCCCGGGCCAGGGCCGAGCCCTCGACCTGGGCCACCCGGCGGCGCCGCAGCTCCTCCAGCGGCCCCGTGTGCCGGCGCACGATCGCGCGCACCAGCCCCTCCTTGGAACCGAAGTGGTAGGTGACCGCGGTGTTGTTGCCCTGCCCCGCCTCCTGGCTGACCTGGCGGTTGGACACCCCGGCCAGCCCGTGCTCGGCGAACAGCCGCTCCGCGGCCGCCAGGATCGCCTCCCGCGTCGCCGCCACCCGGTCCGACCTCGCCACTCTGCCGCTCATGCGAACCACCGTACCGATCCCCGTGTGTGGCGGCTCACCCGTGTCGTCCCCGTCGGGGCCCGTCCTGCGGCCCCGTTCCGTGCGGGGCGGTCGCTCCCGTCCCCGGCGGGCACGCGGACGGTCGCCGGCCTCCTCGGCACTATGGCCTCCCTCACCCACGGCTGGCGTGGAACAGTCCTGGTACGCCCTGTTAGCATAATTCATGCGCCTGACTTAAAAGTCGGCGCCTTCGCGTGTCCGAATACGGGGGTTCCTGCTCGATGACCGGTGTCCACACCAGCCCACCCGACGCGCGGTCTCCCGTGCGCCCTCCCGCCCGGCCGAACGTGATCGTCTGGGTCCTGGCGTTCAGCGGTATCGTCGTCTCACTCATGCAGACCCTGGTCATCCCGCTCGTGCCCGTGCTGCCCGGCTTCCTCGGGGCGACCCCCGGGGACACGGCGTGGGCGATCACCGCCACGCTGCTCGCCGCCGCCGTCGCCACACCCACCGTGGGCCGCCTGGGCGACATGTACGGCAAGCGCCCCATGCTGGTGTTCAGTCTGGCGGTCCTCGTGGTCGGCTCGGTGTTCTGCGCCCTCGCCGACAGCCTGGTGCCGATGGTCGTGGGCCGCGCCCTCCAGGGCCTGGCGGCGGGGGTCATCCCCCTGGGCATCAGCATCATGCGCGACGAACTGCCCCCCGAACGCCTCGGCGGGGCCACCGCCGTCATGAGCGCCTCCCTGGGGGTGGGCGGCGCCCTCGGCCTGCCCGCCGCCGCGTTCCTCGCCCAGACCGCGGACTGGCACACGCTGTTCTGGGTCGCCGCCGCGCTGGCCGCCGCCTCCGCCGTCCTGGTCCGCACACTCGTCCCGGACTCGGGGGTCCGTACGGGCGGCAGGTTCGACCTGCTGGGCTCGGTGGGCCTGTCCGTGGCCCTGCTCCTGCTCCTGCTGGCCGTCTCCAAGGGCTCGGACTGGGGCTGGGGGAGCGGTCTGCCCGGGGGCATGATCGCCGCCGCGGCCGTGGTGCTCCTGGTGTGGGGCTGGTGGGAACTGCGAGCCCCCCACCCCCTGGTCGACCTGCGTACCAGCGCGCGCCCCCAGGTCCTGCTCACCAACACCGCGTCCCTGGTGTTCGGGTTCTCCATGTTCGCCATGTCCCTGGTCATTCCGCAGCTGCTCCAGCTCCCCGAGGCCACCGGCTACGGGTTCGGGCAGACGATCCTGGTCGCGGGGCTGGTGATGGCTCCCAACGGGCTGGTCATGATGGTGATGGCGCCGCTCTCGGCCCGGCTGTCCCGTGCCATGGGCCCCAAGACGACCCTCATGTGCGGCGCCCTGCTCGTCGCGTTCGGCTACGGCCTGAGCCTGCTGCTCATGTCGGGTATCTGGCAGCTCATGATCGCCTCCACCGTCATCGGTGCGGGCGTGGGTCTGGCCTACGGCGCCATGCCCGCCCTGGTCATGGGTGCGGTTCCCCGGTCCGAGACCGCGGCGGCCAACAGTCTCAACAC
This sequence comes from Nocardiopsis sp. NPDC058631, assembly GCF_042716955.1. Classification (NCBI taxonomy): domain Bacteria; kingdom Bacillati; phylum Actinomycetota; class Actinomycetes; order Streptosporangiales; family Nocardiopsidaceae; genus Nocardiopsis; species Nocardiopsis sp. NPDC058631. The sequence continues at coordinate 89,204 of NZ_JBHXQY010000002.1, forward strand.
CCTCATGCGCTCCATCGGAACCTCGCTGGCCAGCGCCGTCACCGGCATGGTCCTGACCAGCATGACCCTGCCCGTGGGCGGACAGGACCTTCCGTCCCAGGGTGCCTTCACCCTGGTCCTGGGCATCGGCGGGATCGCCGCGCTCACCGCCTTCGCCATCGCCGCGTTCCTGCCCCGTCACCGCAGGGCCTTCGAGGACGACAGGGCCGAGCCCGGCACAGAACCCGGGACCGGCTCCGCGCCGCCCGTCAGCACCTCGGCCGCCCCCGGCGCCTGACCGCGCCCGCCGGTGACGGTTCCCGGCGTTGCGGGAAGGGCACGCCCACGGGGGCCTGCCCGGGGCGGTCCGGATCCGGACCGCCCCGGGACGAAGGCGCCGCCGGTCAGGGCAGGCGCAGGCTCAGCCGGGCCGCCCCCGCCGGGGCCGACGCCAGGGTGCCGCCCTCCCCGTCGGCGGCCACGGTGGAGGAGTCGGCGGGTTCGGCGCCGCCCACGCCCACCAGGAGGACCTTCCAGCCCCGCGCCGGAGCGGGGTCGGCCTCCACGGTGACCGCGTCCTTCGAACGCGAGATCCGGAAGACCGCGGCGGCGGAGCCGTCGGCGGCCGGGACGGTCACGACGGCCGGGCGGCCGGCGGCCGGGGGCGGGCCCCCGGCTCCGTACACGCGCAGGGTCAGGCCGTCCGCGTAGTCGTAGTCGGGTCGCTCGTCCACCGAACCGACGGGGAGGACCGCGTGCGGCCGGACCAGCAGCGGCAGGGAGTCGAAGCCGTGGACCTCGCGGTGCCACCCCGGGCCCCGCACGGTCCGCCCCGTGAGCAGGTGCGTCCACTCGCCCTCGGGCACGTAGTACTCGACGGAGCCGTCCGGACTCAGCACGGGGGCGACGAGGAGGTCGTCGCCCAGCATGTACTGCGTGTCGAGGTGGTGGCAGGTCGGGTCGTCGGGGAACTCCAGCAGCATCGCGCGCATCACGGGCGTACCCTCCCGGTGGGCCTGCACGGCCGCCCCGAACAGGTAGGGCATGAGCGTGCACTTGAGCCGTGTGAACGCGCGGGCCACGTCGGTGGACTCCTCGTCGAACTCCCACGGGACCCGGTAGGAGCGGCTGCCGTGCAGCCTGCTGTGCGAGGAGAGCAGGCCGAACGCGAGCCAGCGCTTGAACAGCCCGGGGTCGGGTGTGCCCTCGAAGCCGCCGATGTCGTGGCTCCAGAAGCCGAACCCCGACAGCCCCAGCGACAGCCCGCCCCGCAGGCTCTCCGCGACCGCCTCGAACGTCGAGGCGCAGTCCCCGCCCCAGTGCACCGGGAAGCTCTGGCCGCCCGCCGTGGCCGAGCGCGCGAACAGGACCGCCTCGCCCTCGCCCCGTTCGCGCAGCAGCAGGTCGAACACCGTCGCGTTGTACAGCTGCGTGTAGTAGTTGTGCATGCCGTGCGGGTCGGAGCCGTCCGACCATACGACGTCGGTCGGGACCCGTTCGCCGAAGTCGGTCTTGAAGCAGTCCACCCCCATGTCGAGCAGGGGTTTGAGCTTGCCTGCGTACCACTCCCGGGCGCCGGGGGACGTGAAGTCGACCAGCGCCATCCCCGCCTGCCACATGTCCCACTGCCACACGGTTCCGTCGGGCCGCCGGACCAGGTGCCCCAGCCGGGCGCCCTCCTCGAACAGGGCCGACCGCTGGGCGATGTAGGGGTTGATCCACACCGAGGTCCGCAACCCCCGGGCCTTGAGCCGCGAGAGCATGCCCACGGGGTCCGGGAACACCTCCGGGTCCCAGACGAAGTCGCACCAGTGGAACTCGCGCATCCAGAAGCAGTCGAAGTGGAACACGCTGAGCGGTATGCCCCGCTCCGCCATGCCGTCGACGAACCGGTTCACCGTGTCCTCGTCGTAGGAGGTCGTGAACGACGTGGACAGCCACAGGCCGAACGACCACTGCGGGGGCAGCGCGGGGCGGCCGGTCAGCGCCGTGTACCTGGCCAGGACCTCCTTGGGGTTCGCCCCGTGGACGACGTAGTACGTCAGGGAGTGGTCCTCGACGCTGAACTGCACGCGCCCCACGGACTCCGAGCCGACCTCGAAGGACACCGGCCCGGAGTGCGCCACGAACACCCCGTAGCCGCGGTTGGTCAGGTAGAACGGGACGTTCTTGTAGGCCTGCTCGCTGTTCGTGCCGCCGTCGGCCTGCCAGATGTCCACGGTCTGGCCGTTGCGCACGAACGGGGTGAACCGCTCGCCCATGCCGTACACGAGCTCGCGGATCCCCAGCGACAGCTGCCCGAGCATGTGGTGGGTCCCGTCCGCGTCCTCGACGAAGCCGGTTCCCTTCGAGTCGACGCTGGTCAGCGTGGTGCCGTCGGCGGCGAACTCCATCTGCCAGGGGCCGTCGGTGCTCACCGTCAGGGACAGCGCACCGCTGGTCAGCCGGACCGTCGAGCCGTCCCGGTGCACCGAGGCGGCGGCACCGGGGTCGCCGCGCACGTCGAACTCCGGCGTGCGCCGCACCGAGCCGGCCAGGTGCGTGGTCCGTACGCCGATCACACCGGGGGCGGGTGACCAGCAGTCGACCGTCACCAGCGCCGTGTTGAGCGTGTCCCCTCGGTGCCCGATCGGCCTCACCGGCGCGTAGAGGGTGAAGCGGTCGTCGTGCACCCGGACGTCACGGGCCTCGCGCGCGTAGTGGGCGCGGACGCCCTCCCGCATCTGCCAGAACCCGTCGGTGAACTTCATGGGCGGACTGCCCCTCTCGTCTTGGTGTCGGTTCGCCGGCGGTACCGACGACGGGTCACTTGAGTGCTCCGCTGGAGATCCCGGCCGCCACGTACCTCTGCGCGACGACGAGCAGCACCGCCGCGGGGACCGAGGAGAGCACGGCCACGGCCATGACGGCGCCCCAGTCGCCGACGTGCGCGCCGATGTACTCGTAGATGCCCAGGGTCACCGGCTTCACGTCGTCGGTGGTGTTCAGGGTCAGGGCGAAGAGGAAGTCCGACCAGGCGAACAGGAAGGTGAACAGCCCGGCGGTGATCAGTGCGTTGCGGCTCATGGGCAGCACGATGGAGACCAGGACGCGCAGCCGTCCGCCGCCGTCGATCATCCCCGCCTCGATCACCTCCTCGGGGATGGACACCATGAACGCGCGCAGCAGGACGATGGAGAAGGGCAGGCCCAGGGACGCGTCCGCCAGGACCAGCCCGAGGTAGGAGTTGACCAGCCCCAGTTCGACGTAGGCGTTGTAGAGCGCGTTCGCGACCACGATGCCCGGGACCATCTGGGTGATGAGGGTGGCGAAGACGACCGTGCTCGCGCCGCGCAGCCGGAACCGCGCCAGGGCGTAGGCGGCCGGGGTGGCGACGGTCAGGCAGACGGCGACCGCGCCGAGCGCCACCAGGACGGAGGTGAGCAGGTTGCCCGCCTGCGACTCCCAGGCCCGCTGGAAGTTGCCGAGGTCCAACGACCGGGGGAACCAGGGCAGGCCCGCCGTCGCGGCGCCCGGCTGGAGCGCGGTGTTGACCATCCAGTACAGGGGGAAGAGCAGGACCGCCAGGACGAGGACCCCGACGACGAGGCTCACGGCGTCGCCGCGCGCCTTGCGCGTCACCCGCGGCCGCGGGCGGGGGGTGGTGCGGGGCGGGCCGCCCCGCCGGGCCGGGGCTCCGGGTCCGGAACTGTTGCGCACGGTGTTCATCGGGTGGCACCTCCGCGGTTGGCGCGCAGATAGACCGCGGCGAAGACCATGCTGAGGACGATCAGGACGTTGCCGACGACGGCGCCCTGACCGAAGTCGAGCCGCAGGAACGAGAGCTGGTAGGTGAGGGTGCCCAGCGTCTCCGTGGAGTGCGCCGGCCCCCCGTTGGTGAGCGCCAGCACCAGGTCCAGGATCTTCACGGTGGACATGAAGCCCAGCACCAGCACCACGGTCACGACGGGTCGCAGCAGGGGCAGGGTCACGCTGAAGAAGGTCCGGAAGGGGCCCGCGCCGTCCAGGACGGCTGCCTCGCGCAGCTCCGCCGGGATCTCCTGGAGTCCGCCGTAGAGGATCACCATGTTGAAGGGGACGCCGATCCAGACGTTGACCAGGATCACCGACAGCAGCGCCTGGTCGGGGCTGCTCAGCCAGGGGACGGCCGACGAGGTCAGGTGCAGCGCCTGGAGTGCCTCGTTCAGTACGCCGGTCTCCTGGTCCAGGACGCGGCGCCAGACGGTGCCGGCCACCACCATGGGGATCAGCCACGGCAGGAGGAGCAGCGAACGCATGACCCCGGACAGCGGGAAGCGGCGGCTGAAGAAGAGCGCGAGCGCCATGCCGATGCCGAACTGCCCCACCAGCGATCCCGCCGTGAACAGCAGGGTCCGCCACAGGGAGGCGACGAACAGCTCGTCGGTGAAGACGGTCCGCCAGTTCTCCAGGCCGTTGAACGGCGCCTCCCCCGTGAAGTACGTGGAGAACGTGTAGTCCTGGAAGCTCATCACGACGTTGCGGACCAGCGGGTAGCCGAAGAACAGCAGCATGTACGCCAGTGCGGGGGCGACGAACAGCCATGCCGTGAGGTCGCGCCGCCGCGTGGTGGTGGGTGCCGGCGCCCTCATGAGCGGCCCCCCAGCTGGGACTCGACCTGCTCCTGCGCCCTCTCCATGGCCTCCTGGGGGCTCGCCCCGCCGGTGAGGGCCGACTGCAGCGCGGTGCCGATGGCCTGGGAGTAGGTGTTCCACTCGGTGCCCACGTGCCCGGTCCTGCTGCGCGCGGTGCGCACCTGGTCGACGAAGGGCGCCAGTTCCGGCACCTCCTCGCGGTACTGCTCGGCGGCACCGGGGTCCAGGGGCACGTTGCTGCCCTTGGTCGACCAGTCCAGCTGTGCCTCCGGCGTGGTCATGCAGGCCACGAGTTCGGCGGCGACCTGTTCGCGCCCGGGGTCCCCGGCGTTGACGGGCACGGTGTAGGCCTCGCCGCCGATCGGGGCGACGGAGGTGTCCCCGGCCTCGGGGACGGGGATCTCGGCCACGGCCCAGGCGCGCTCGGGGTGCTCGCGCAGGACCGGCATCTGCCAGGGGCCGTTGACCATCATGGCCGCGTTGCCCGCGATGAACTGGTCGTTGGCGTCGGCCTGGGTCCAGTTGACCACCGACGGGGACACCGAGCCCGCCTCGACGAGCGAGACGACGTACTGGAGTGCCTCCACCGACGCGGGGGAGTCCAGCTCCCTCTCGTCGCCGCCGTTGGACCACAGCCACGGCAGGAACTGGTAGACGCCGTCCTCGGTGGCGAGGGCGCTGATGGCCAGGCCGTAGCGGTCCCCCTCGGTCAGCTCGGCGGCGGCGGTCCGCAGCTCCTCCCAGGTCCGCGGCGGCTCGATGCCCTCCTCCGCGAGGAGGTCCGCGTCGTAGAAGAGGCCGATCGAGTTCACCGCCCGGGCCGCGCCGTAGTACACGCCCTCGTAACTGCCGAAGGCGAGTGCGCTCTCGGTGAGGCCGTCCGTGGGCAGGCCGAGCTCCTCCAGCGGGACCAGGCCGCCGGCCTCCGCGAACTGCGGCAGGTCGGAGCCGTCGAGGGAGATGACGTCGGGCAGCGAGTCGGAGGAGGCCATCCTCAGGGCCTTGGGGACGAGCTGGTCGGCGGGCACGCTGAGCTGGCGTACCCGCACCCCCGCCTCGTCGCCGCAGGCGTCCATGACCTCCTGGTCCCAGGAGTGGTAGGGCTCGTCGGTGCCCGAGTTCATGATCGTGTACACGTCCGGGTCGCGCTCGGCCGCGCAGCCGGCGACCGTCAGCAGGAGCGCCGTCGCGCAGACGGCCGTGCGGCGGCGGGGCGGGGGGTGGGGGCGGTGTGCGTGCATCGGGGCCCTCTTCGGCGGGGAGGTGGGCGGTGCGCTCGCGCCGCGGCGCGAGCCGTGCGGGGGGTGTCGCCGTAGGGCCGGTGATCGGATCACCGGGCTGGGTCTGGGAGGTCGTCGGGGGTGGGGAGGCTGGTCCCCGGGGGCTCCGCCTCCCTTCCCGGGTCACCGTCGTGCGTTCTTCCCGACCATTGTCGAAGCGATTCGACAGTGGGGAAGACCGACCCGTCGAAGCGCTTCGATGATCGGCACCATCGTAGGAACCCCGCCCTGGTGTGACAAGCCCCCCTCGCCCCGGATCTCAGCCCGGAGCGGGTGGCGCGCGGGGCGGGTCCGGGCGCACCGGAGGGAGGGGCCCACCGTCAGGCGGCCCCCTCCCTCCCCGCCCCGGGGCCCGGGGCCGAACGGCGGCCGGGCGCCGTCAGCGCAGGCTCTCGCCGTACACGTGGTCCACGGTCATCGTCATGAGGACCCGGCGCTCGGACACCATCACCGCGCGGTACTCCTCCCAGTCCGGGTGTTCACCGGCGGCGAGGCGGTAGTAGCCGACCAGTGCCTCGACCTCGGGCCCGTCGGGGGCCGTGCCCGGCCCGGTCAGGGAGGCCACTCCCTCGGCCGTGGCCCACGCGCGGCCGTCGGAGCTGGTGACCTCCAGGGTGGCCCGGGGGTCCCGGCGCAGGTTCGCCGTCTTGGCGCGCCCCTCCGTCATCGACACGTGGATGACGCCGGCGCCCGGGTCGTAGAAGGGCAAGACGGGTGAGAGCTGCGGGCGGCCGTCCGCCTTGATGGTGGCGAGGACGCCGAGCCGGCTCTCCGCGAGCAGGGCGCGGGGGTCGAACGTGGTTGCTGTCATGCCCGGAGCCTAGCCGCGGCGGAGCGGGCGGTGCACGGGGCCGTCCCCGGCTCAACCGGCGGCGAACAGGTCTTTGTAGTGCGCGATGAGCGCCTCGTCCGGGCCGGCCTCCTGCGGGGCGGGCCGCCCGTCGAGGGCTGCGGCGAGACCGTCCAGGCACGTGTTCCACCCGGCGGCCGTGTTCGCGGTCCACTCCGGGTCGGCGACGGTGTTGGACAGCCGCAGGACGCACCCGTCCCCGTCCTCCTCCAGCGCCCAGCGCAGGTCCTCCCCGGCCCAGTGGAACGCCAGGGTGGCAGGCGGGTCGAACTCGGTGATGGGCGCGGTCTCCGGTGCCTCACCGGGGAAGGTCAGCGTGAGGGCTCCGCCCTCGCGGGCGTCGATCTCCACGTGGCAGGGAAACCAGCGGCTGAGCGCCTCGCCCGTGGTCAGAGCGGTCCACACGGCCGACCTGGGGTGCGTGTAGCGGTGGGTGAAGTGCAGGACGTGTGCGCCCGGCGTGCTCGCGTCGAGGCGAACGTGCGTGGTCATGGTGGTGGTCCTTCCTGCGGGCAGGTGGAATCGAGGTGGTCGCCCAGGTCCTGCAGCCTGGCCGTCCAGAACGCGCGGTACGGGTCCAGCCAGGCGTCCACGTCGCGCAGCCCCTCCGCGCGCAGGCGGTAGCGCCGCCCCTGCCGCTCGGTGCTCTCGGTGACGAGCCCGGCGTCGCGCAGGACGCGCAGGTGCTTGGAGACGTTCGGTTGGGACAGGCCCAGCGAGGCGACCAGCTCCTTGACCAACAACCCCTCGCTCTCGCGCAGCGCCTCCAGGATGCGGCGGCGGCTGGGTTCGGCGAGAACGGAGAAGAGGTCGGACATACAGCAATTATGCTTGTCTGGTTATATGCCTGTCAAGGAATGAAGGTTGCGGTCGTCGCCGGGCCGGGGAGGAGCGGTTGGCGATCGGCGCCCTCGGGGGCGGCGGCCGGGCTCCGTCCGTCCGGGCTCTCGTCGGGCGGACGGGCCCCGGCCGGGCGCCGGCGGATACGATGCGGCTCCGACCGGAGAGCGTGTCAGAGGGGAGCCGTGGATGAGGGCCGACGACATTCCCGCCGAGGAGACCGGGCGGGAGCCGGTGGCGTCCGCCGACCGGGTCACCGCGCACGGCCGCTCCACCGGTCCGGGCCCGCGCAGGTACGACCTCGTCCTCTTCGGGGCGACGGGGTTCACCGGCGGGCTCACCGCCGAGTACCTGGCCCGCCACGTGCCCGCCGGAACCCGGTGGGCGCTCGCGGGACGGGACCCGGACCGGCTCGCCGCCGTGCGTTCGCGACTGTCGGGGAGCGACCCCGCCTCGGCCGGGCCGGACCTGCTCACCGCGGACGCGGACGACCCGGAGTCGCTGAGGGCGGTCGCCGAGGCCTCGCGTGTGGTCGCGACGACGGTGGGGCCCTACCTCCGCCACGGCGACGGGCTCGTCGCCGCGTGCGCACGGGCCGGGACGGACTACGTCGACCTGTGCGGCGAACCCGAGTTCGTCGACAGGACCTACCTGCGCTGGCACGGCGTCGCGCTGGCCAGCGGGGCGCGCATCGTGCACAGCTGCGGCTTCGACTCCGTCCCGCACGACCTCGGCGTGCACTTCACGGTCGGCCGGCTCCCCGCGGGGGTGCCCCTCCGGGTGGAGGGGTTCGTCAGCGCCTCGGCCACCGTTTCCGGGGGGACGTTCCACTCGGCGGTGACGGCCTTCTCACGGCTGGGACAGGGCGCGATGACCGCGAGGCGGCGACGGGCCCTGGAGCGCCGGGAGGGCCACGGCGCAGGGGGCGGGGACGGCGCCCGCAGGGTACGGGGGCTGCCCGCGGTACCGCGCAGGGAGGGGAGGCTCGGCGTCTGGGCCCTGCCGCTGCCGACCATCGACCCGCAGGTCGTCCTGCGCTCCGCCCGTGCGCTGCAACGCTACGGGCCCGACTTCTCCTACGGGCACTACGCCGCCGTCGGGAGGCTGCCGAACGCGGTCGGGATCGCCGGGGGCGCGCTGGCCCTGGTGGCGCTCTCCCAGGTGCGGCCCGCGCGCGAGTGGCTGCTGGGTCGCAAGGGCCCCGGGGACGGGCCGTCCCGGGAGCGGCGGGAGCGCTCGTGGTTCAGGGTGGTCTTCCTGGGTGAGGGCGGCGGGGAGCGCGTGGTCACGGAGGTGTCCGGGGGAGACCCGGGTTACGGGGAGACCGCGAGGATGCTCGCGGAGTCCGCGCTGTGCCTGGCCTTCGACGACCTCCCGCCGGCGGCGGGGCAGCTCACCACGGCCGCCGCCATGGGGGACGCGCTGACGGAACGCCTGGCGGGACTGGGTTTCCGGGTCCTCGCCCACTGGTCGTAGGGCCGCCCGGGCCCGGACGGCTGGGGCCCGGTTGTCCGGGGCCCGGACGGCTGGGGCGGCGCCGGAGCGCCCGGTCGCGACCGGGCGGGGCGCCGGGGCCGGGAGAGGCCCTCACAGGTCCCGGGCGTGCTCGCGCAGGATCCGGACGGTCTCGGCGACGGCGGGGCGGCGTGAGGTCCCCGTGCGCCAGAGCACCGACACACCCCGCACCGGGGCGGGCTCCAGGGCCTTGACCACGACCGTGTCCGGGACGGGCCCCCGACCCAGGCGGGGGACCATGGCGATGCCCAGTCCGACCTCGACCAGGGCGATCTGGGTCTGGTACTCGGCCACGTGGTGGGCGAAGTGGGGTTCGGTCCCCACCGAGCGCAGCGTGCGCGTGAGCCAGTCGTGGCAGACGGTTCCCGGCGGCTGGCAGATCCACCGGGCGTCCGCCACGTCCTCCCGGTGCAGGACGGCCTTCGCGGTGAGGGGGTGGTCGCGGGGCAGCAGGACGTCGCACCGGTCCTCGCCGACGAGCTCCCGGGACACGCCCTCGGGGACGGTCATCGGCGCGATGTCCCAGTCGTGGACCACGGCCAGGTCCACCGTTCCCTGGGCGACCATGTGCGGGGTGGCGTGGGGGTCCTCCTCGAACAGGCGCAGGTCGAGGGCGGGGTGGGTCGCCACCAGCTCGGCCAGGACCCCGGGGAGCAGCCCCCGGGCAGCGGTGGAGAAGGCCGCCACGGTCAGTCGGCCGCTGGGCCTGCCGCGCCGCTCCTCCAGGGCCACCTCGGCCTCCTCCACCAGCGAGAGCACCCGCGTGGCCGTGTCGACGAGCATGTCGGCGGCGTCGGTGAGGACGACCCCGCGCCCGCGCCGCTCCAGCAGTGTGGTCCCGGTCTCACGTTCGAGCTTGGCGACCTGCTGGGAGACCGCGGAGGGGGTGTAGCCCAGCGCCTTGGCGGCGGAGCCGACGGAACCGTGGACGTGCACCGCATGCAGGGCGCGGAGCCGGGAGAGGTCGAGCACGGGCCTGTCCTTCGTCTGGGTGGGTGGGCGGAGCCCGGACGTTTGTTTAGCGCAGCTGAATCCAATTATGTAGGACCTTTCGCTGGTGCTTAATCCAGGGTCCCCCCATCATCGGATCCATGCGTCCCGTTCACACGTTCCTCGCCGTCCTCGTCGCCCTGGTGTGGGGGGTCAACTTCGTCGTCATCGAGGTGGGCCTCGACCACTTCCCACCGCTGCTGTTCTCCGCCCTGCGCTTCCTGGTGGCGGCCGTCCCCGCGGTCTTCTTCGTCCGCCGCCCCCGGGTGGCCCTGGGTTGGATCGTCCTGGTGGGCCTGGTCCTGGGGGTGGCCAAGTTCGGCCTGGTCTTCCTCGGCATGGACCTGGGCATGCCCGCCGGGCTGGCGTCCCTGGTCCTGCAGATCCAGGCCGTGTTCACGGCGGTCCTCGCGGCGGTGTTCCTCGGGGAGCGGCCGGGCCCGGTCCGCTACGCCGGGATGGCCGTCGCCCTGGGAGGGATCGCCGTCGCCGCCCACGACCAGGGGGCGACGGGCCCCGTGGTCGGGTTCGTGCTGGTCGTGGCCGCCGCGGCGTTCTGGGGGCTGTCCAACGTACTGACCCGCAAGGCGGCGCCCCCCGACGCCCTGAGCTGGATGGTCTGGGTCAGCCTGGTGCCTCCACTGCCGATGTTCGCCCTGTCGCTGCTGGTGGAGGGGCCCGACGCGGGCATGGCCGCCCTGCGCGGGCTGGACCTGGCGGGGGCGGGGACGATCGTCTACGTCGCGTGGATCTCCACGATCTTCGGGTTCGGGGCGTGGGGGTTCCTGCTCCGCCACTACGACGCCTCCACGGTCGCCCCCTTCTCGCTGCTGGTGCCGGTGTTCGGCATGTCGTCGGCGGCCCTGCTGCTCGGTGAGCGCGTCACGCCGCTGAGCCTGGTGGCCGCGGTGCTCCTGGTCGGCGGCGTCGCGCTGACGTCGTTCGGAGGCCGCGCCGCCGGGCGCGGTGCCGTGACGGTCCCCGACCCCGTGACGGTCCCCGACCCCGTGACGGCTCCGTCACCCGGCGACGGCACGTCCGTCCCCGGCTGATCAGGGCGTTCGGGCGGGCCGCCGGGCGAAGTCCGGTGCGTGCTCGGGTCGGAGCCCCACCCCGATCAGGCGCGCGGGCACGTACGCCATCCGCGGCACGCGCGTCAGGAGCGCCAGCACGGGAGCGGGCGGGCCCTGCCTCCGGCCCTGGATGATCGGCTCGACCATCCCGCGGTGCATCAGCCGCTGCAGGAGCTGGACGCCCGCGGTCGGCAGGAGGCGGCGCCTGCGGACCGCGGCCAGGCCGCGGGAGGTGACCGTCCCGTCGAGCAGCGGCCGGGCCAGCAGCGTGGCGGCGGCCACGGCGTCCTGCACGGCGAGGTTGATCCCCACGCCTCCCACCGGGGACATCGCGTGCGCCGCGTCGCCGATGCACAGCAGCCCGTCGGCGTGCCAGCGTCGTAGCCGGTCGACCCGCACGTCCAGGTGCTTGACCTCGTCCATGGAGGTCAGGGACCCGACGCGGTCGGCCAGCTCCGGCATCAGCTCGCGGAGGTCCTCGCGGAAGGCCCCGATGCCCCGTGCGCGCAGCTGCGCGTCGGAGCCCTTGCGCGCGATGTACGCGAGCTGGAGGTAGCCCTCGCGCGGGATGACCACGGTGAACCGGCCCCGGCCCGCGCGGGGGGTCAGGGCGGAGCTGTCCCCGGGGCCTCCGGGCAGCCGGAACCACCAGGCGTCGATCCCCACCGGGAACCTCCGGGAGGGCAGGCGCGTCTCGCGGCGCGCGAGCGACCACCGGCCGTCGCAGGCCACCGTCAGATCGGCCCGGAGCTCCCCGGACCGGTCCGGGCCCTCGCGCTCCCGGTCCCCGTCCGGTGCCCCGGCGCGGGGCCGGTGGCGCACGCCGACGACCCGCCCGTCCTCGCGTACCAGCCCGGTGACCTCGGTGCTCATGCGGAGCGTGAAGCTGGGTTCGTCCCGCCCGGCCTCGGCGAGCAGGTTCAACAGGTCCCACTGCGGGACCATCGCCACGTAGGGGTGGCGCGACCTCAGGAGACGGAAGTCCGCGACGGTCACCAGGCGTCCGCCGCCGACGGGGAACGCGGCCTCGCTCAGCCTGCTCTGGGGGAGCGCCGCGAACCGCTCGCCCAGGCCCAGCTCGTCCAACAGGTCCAACGTGGAGGGGTGCACGGTGTCCCCTCGAAAGTCCCGCAGGAAGTCGGCGTGCTTCTCCAGCACCGTCACCTCGACACCGGCGCGGGCCAGCAGGAGGCCAAGGACCATTCCGGCCGGGCCGCCGCCGATGATCGCGCACGTCGTACGGTCGTTCATCAGGGCTCCCGGTGCGTGGTCGGGGTGTGCGGACGGGGAAGGCGCCGCTGCGCACCGTGCGCCCGGGCCGCGGAGCGGGGCCCCGGCGGGCCGGTGGTCGTGGCGGCGGTGGGCGGGCTGTCCATGGTCGGCTCCTCGGGGTCACTCCTGTACGCGCGACTCCGGCGGGGTCGCGGCGGCCCGCAGGAACGCGTCGGCGAACACCGCGCACGTCTGCTCCGGGTCGGGGAACTCCACACCCGGCACGCTCCGCAGGGCGGGGCGCAGCATCGTGTGGACGGCGATCGGACCGATCAGCTGCTGCATGAGCAGCGGTACCGGCAGGTCGCGGATGCGCCCCGCGGCGACCTCCTCGGCGAGCCAGCCGCCCAACCCCGCGAGCATCCGGGGGAAGAGGTGCCGGGCGAGGACCTCCGTGGAGGGCCCCTCGGGGCGGGCGAACACGTCGGCCAGCATGGCGGGCACCACGCGCGGTTCCCGGCTGAGTCCGGCGGCGATCAGGCGGTAGATCCCGTGGACGCGGGCGCGCAGGTCCTCACCGGTCCGGGCGATCGCCGCCTCCAGGTCGAGGATGGGGCTGTACCGCTCGAAGACGGCGGAGAGGAGCTCGTCCCGGCCGCCGAAGGCCGCGTAGAGGCTGTGCACCGAGCACCCGGCGGAGGAGGCGACCGCCTCCAGGGTGGAGGAGGCCAGGCCCTGTTCGCTGATCAGCCGAGCCGAGGCCTCGATGGCGCGCTCCCGGACCGGCCTCCTGCCGCCCGGGTCGACCCCGGAGGCGCGTACGGCCTCGTCCAGTGCCCGGCGGGAGCCCCCGACGCGGCGCAGCAGGGTGCTGCGGGAGACGCCCGCCTTCTCCGCGATCGCTACCAGGGGCACGTCGGCCACATCCTTCCCCAGGTGCTCGGCGGCGCGGACCGCGGCGCCGACGAGGTCGTCCGGGACGGTAGTGCGTAGTGGTTCTGACATCACTACCAAGGTAAAACGTAATCGAGTTCCACACAAGGGGGCGGGAGCGCGGGGGCGCGATCCCTCCGGGAAGGGCGTTCCGTTAGGTTGGCGACCGGCATGGCGGACAGCGCGGCTGCGATCGCGTGAGAGGACCGGGCGGAGACACGGGTGGACAGCGACGAGCGGCCGGAGGGGCCCCGGACTCCCCGGGAAGCCGAGCAGCCCCGGAGGCCGGAGACCACCGGGCAGCGGACCAGGAGCGTCCTGGCGTGGGCCCGACTCGGTCTGCTGGCGGCCGTGGCGGCCGGGGCCCTGGCCGTGGTGGTCGCCGGCGCCCTGGTCCCGGCCGTCGTGCTCCCGCCCGTGCTGCACACCGTGGCCGCGGCCGGGGACCCCGTGCCGGAGCCGCCGACGGTCACACGGGTGGGGTGGACCTGGAGCCCGCCCCCGCAGACGCGGATCCAGGGCGTGGCCCGGGGCACCCGCGGTCCACTGGTCGGCCTGGAGGACGGGGTGGTCGCCCTGGACGGGGCGACAGGAGGGGAGCTGTGGAGCTACCGGCTCACCTACGCGGACACCGTGGTGAGCGGTGCCGTCGAGGGCTCCGCGTACGTCACGTACACGGAGGGGGCGGAGGACGGCTCCGCGGAGCCCGCCGACCCGGTCACCGTGCTGTTGGACCCGGGGACCGGGGAGGTCACCGGCCGTTTCGCACTCTCGGAGGAGGAACGGGAGGAGTACCAGACCTGGAAGGCCGACCTGCGCCTGCGCTGGCACAGGGGCGCCCTGTCCGGTCGGTCGGTCGACGGCCGCGAGGAGCTGTGGACCCACACCCCGGGCACCGTTCCCGGCCGGACCTGCTTCGGGGACGGGGTACGGCTCCGGGGGGACCGGGTCGTCCACGTCCACGCGTGCCTCGCCTCGGAGGAGCCGCTGGACTCCGCGGTCTTTCGCGACCTCCTCGACTCGGGAGGCGTCGAGGGCACGTACGCGGTGGCGGGCCTGGACGCCGGTGACGGCACCGAGGTCTGGCGGCACGAGTGGGAGGCCGAGCCCTCCGAACGGGTCCCGGACATCGAGGTGCCGCCGACGGGTGAGGGCGGCCCCGTCGTCCTGGTGGACCGGGGCGGCTCCGGCGTGGACCCCCTCCCGGAGTTCCTCGACCTGGACACGGGCGAGGAGGTCGCCGTCCTGCCGGGGGAGGCGCGGGACACCACGCGGCGGACGGCCTCCGCGGACGAGGTCCTGAGCGCGGGTACCCGGGGCGCACTCGTGCGCACGGACGACTGGACGGACGAGGACGTCTCCAGGGCGGCGGTGATCGGTGCCCTCACGGCCGAGGTCACGGACTACTTCGTCGACTCCGGGGGAGAGGAACTCGTCCTTCCGCTGGCCGACGCCGTCCTGTTCCCGCGCATGGACTGGGACGGCTTCTCCAGCGGGACGGTCCCCGACCTCATGGTGGTGCCCTTCGGGGACAGCGTCACCGAGGAGGGGGCGCAGAGCATCCCGGTGGGGGTGCGCGACGACCGCGGTCGCGAGTTCGACTACAAGGACCTGGGCCTGGTCACCGTCCCCGGCGCGGTGGTCGTCCACGCGGGGGGCGCCGACCGGGTGGAGGGCCTCGTCCCCTGAGGCTGTGCCAGAGTGTTTCCCCGCCCCTTCGCGACCCCCCGGCACCACGCCCCGAAGCCTTCGAGGAGAGGGCCGGGGACCCCCGACATCCGACGCCGCACGGCCTGGAGGCAGCATGGCGACCACGACCACCGAACCCGGTTACGACGTCCTGGTGGTGGGCGGCACGGGGGTGGACACCATCGTCCGCGTCGACGCCCTGGAGGTGCCCGGGGGAGACTCCGTGTCCGTCCCGCCGGCACACGACCACGTGGGGCACACCGGGAACGGGGTGGCGCTCGGGTGCCACGCCCTGGGGTTGGCCGTGAAGTTCGTGGACTTCCTCGGCGACGACCCCCAGGGCCGGATGGTCCTCGACCGCTACGCGCAGCTCGGACTGGACTTCGAGCACGTGGTGTCCCCGCACGGCACACCCAGGGGCATCAACCTGGTGGACCCCCAGGGGCGGCGCTTCTCCTTCTACGACGGCCGCCACCCCGCCGACCTGCGCCTGCCCCGCGAGTTCTACCTGCCCCACCTGGAGCGCGCCGCGCACGTGCACCTGTCCATCGTCAACCACAACCGGGACGTGTACGAGGACCTGGAGGCGCTGGGCGCGACCAGCTCCACCGACCTGCACGACTGGGACGGCGAGAACCCCCACCACCTGCACTACGCCCTGCGCTCGGACCTGGTCTTCATGAGCGCGGCGACGGTCCGCGACCGGGTCGGCCCGGTGCTGCGCGCCATCCTGGAGCGGGGGCGCGCCCGCCTGGCCGTGGCCACCGACGGCGCCGAGGGCTGCCACGTGCTCGTGCGCGGGGAGAGGGAACCCCGACACTTCCCGGCGGTGCGGCCCGAGCACCCCGTCGTGGACACCAACGGGGCGGGGGACGCCTTCGTGTCGGGGTTCCTGTACGCCCACCTGCGCGGTGCGCCGGTGGAGGAGTGCGTGCTGGCCGGATCCGTGGCCGGGGCGTTCACCTGCGCCAGCGCGGGGACCCACAGCGCTTTCGTCGACCGGGGCGGCCTGGAGCGGCTGGTCGCCGCCGCACGCTCCTGACCCCTGTGGGCGGGGGAGTGCCCGTGGCCGGGGTGAGGCGCCCGTCACAGGGCGCGGGGAACCCCGCCCGAAACACCTCCTGACCGGCACCCCGTACCGGACGTGCCCTAGGGTTGGCCGCTGGGGAGGCTTCTGTGGAGAACGCGTGGTTCGGACGTCGTACCTACCGGTCCTCGGACTGGTCGGTCGAGCGGCTGGTCGAACTCAAACGCCGGCGGGGCAGCACGGTCAGCCTGGTGATACCGGCGCGCGACGAGGCCGCGACCGTCGGCGGCATCGTCGCCCGCGTCCGGGAGGCGCTGGTGGAGGACGCGCCCCTTTTGGACGAGGTCGTCGTCATGGACTCCGACTCCGCCGACGACACCGCAGCCCTCGCCCGTGCGGCCGGGGCGACCGTTCACCGCGTCGCCGACGTCCGGCCCGACCTGGGCCACCAACGGGGCAAGGGCGAGGCGATGTGGAAGTCGCAGTTCGTGACCTCCGGCGACATCGTCGCCTTCCTCGACGCCGACCTCGTGCAGTGGGGCCCCCACTTCGTGTCCGGGCTGCTCGGCCCCCTGCTCACCGAACCGGGTGTGTCCCTGGTCAAGGGTTTCTACGACCGGGTCCTGGACCTGCCGGGCGGCTCCGGGCAGGCCGCGTCCTACGAGGGCGGCCGGGTCACCGAACTCGTGGCCCGCCCCACCATCGCCCTGCGCTGGCCCGTGCTGTCGGGCGTGGTCCAACCGCTGTCGGGCGAGTGGGCCGTCCGCCGTGACCTGTTCTCCCAGCTGTCGGTGCCGACCGGCTACGGCGTCGAACTCGCCGTCCTGGTCGACACCCACCTGCGGCGCGGCGTGGACGCCATCGCCCAGGTGGACCTGGGCCGCCGGGCCCACCGCCACCAATCGCTGCGTGACCTGGGGGCCATGGCCACCGAACTCCTCGCGGTCGCCGACCGCCGGTCGGGGATCGACCGCGGCTCCGACCGGGTCGAGATCCAGCAGTTCGGCTCGGGGGAGGGGCGGGGCCGGCCTCGCGCGACCTCGGTCAGCGTCGTGGAGCGCCCGCCCGCGGCCGAGGCCGGAACCGGCGCGGCGCCGCAGGACGGCGGGGCCGCGCGCGCGGACCTGCCGAGCGGACTGGAGGGGGTGGCGAACCGGTGCTGAGGTTGCGCGGCCGGGAGTACGACGCGGACACGCCGCTGGTCATGGCGATCGTCAACCGCACCACCGACTCCTTCTACGACAAGGGTGCCACCTGGGACGACGGGCCCGCGTTCGAGCGTGTGCGCCGGGTCGTCGCCGAGGGCGCCGACATCGTCGACATCGGCGGCATCAAGGCGGCCCCCGGCGAGGAGATCGGCGCCGACGAGGAGAAGCGCCGGGTCGTGGACTTCGTGGCCGGCGTCCGGGCCGAGTTCCCCGACCTGGTCATCAGCGTGGACACCTGGCGGGCGTCCGTGGGCCGGGCGGTGTGCGAGGCCGGGGCGGACCTGCTCAACGACGCCTGGGGCGGGTACGACCCGGGGCTGGCCGAGGTCGCGGCCGAGTTCGGCGCGGCCCTGGTGTGCACCCACACCGGTGGTGTCACCCCGCGCACCCGGCCGCACCGGGCGCACTACGAGGACGTGGTGCGCGACGCGATCGACCACACCGTCGGTCTGGCCGAACGCGCGGTGTCCCTCGGGGTGGACCCGGCGTCCGCGATCATCGACCCGGCGCACGACTTCGGCAAGAACACCTGGCACTCCCTGGAGCTGACCCGGCGCCTGGGCGAGATGACGGCGACCGGGTGGCCGGTGCTGGTGTCGCTGTCCAACAAGGACTTCGTGGGGGAGACCCTCGACCTTCCGGTGGGGGAGCGCCTGACCGGGACGCTCGCGGCGACCGCCGTGTGCGCCTGGCTGGGAGCACAGGTCTACCGGGTGCACGAGGTGGTGCAGACCCGGCAGGTGCTCGACATGGTCGCCTCCATCCGCGGGGTCCGACCCCCCGCACGGACCGTGCGCGGGCTGGCGTGAGGAGGCGTCCGTGATCGTGGGAACAGTGGTCTGCCCGCACCCGCCGCTACTGCTGCGGGAGCTCACCGGAGGCCAGGACGTGGCCGCCGACCTGCGCAAGGCGTGCACGGAGGCGCTGGAGGCGCTGGCCGGGCTCGCACCGGACGCGGTCGTGGTGGTCGGCGGGCACGAGGTGTCGGGCGGGTGCGCCGGGGGAGCGGTCCCGGTCCGTGAGTTCGGCGGAACCGGGGAGCGGGTGCCCCGGGATCGGGCGCTCCCGCTGAGCCTGGGCGTGGCCCGGCGGCTCCTCGACACGGTCGGGTACGCGAGACCGGTGCACATGGTGACGGTGGCCTGGGACGCCTCCGCCGCCGAGGCGGAGGCCCTGGGGGCGCGGATCGCGCAGCGCCCGGGGCGGGTCGCCCTGCTCGTCATGGGCGACGGCAGTGCCAGGCGCGGGCTCAGGGCACCCGGACACCTGGACGAGCGAGCCTTCGGTTTCGACGAGGAGATCCGCCGGTCACTGGCCGAGGGGGACCGGGACGGTCTGCTGCGGATGGATCCTGCCCTGGCGGAGGAGCTGCTGGTGGCGGGCCGGGCCGCGTTCCAGGCCATGGCCGGTGCGGTCGGCCGCGGCGGGGCACCAGTGCGGCCCGAGGTGCTCTACGCCGACGACCCGTTCGGCGTCATGTACTTCGTGGCGGTGTGGCCGTGCGTGACCGGTTGAGCGGTGCCGCCCCCGGGGCGGCCGCCCCGGGGGCGCGGCGGTGGAGGAGGGGAACCGTGGGTCCTGGCTGTGGGGGGAGGCGGGCGTGCGCCTGCTACTGAACGACGTCCTTCCCGGGGGTGCCGCTCCCGGCGAACTCCTGGACGAGACCGCGCTGGAGGGGCTCTACGCCTACCCCGACACGGTGGACCGCCCCTGGGTGCGCGCGAACATGGTCGCGACCCTCGACGGGGCGGCGGCCGGCAACGACGGGCGGACGGGGACCATCAACACCCCCGCCGACCTGGTGGTCTACACGCTGTTGCGTGATCTGGCCGACGTCGTGCTGGTCGGCGCGGGAACCGCCCGGGCCGAAGGGTACCGGCGCGCCCGCCCGCGCAGCGGGGGCCGGGCGGCGCTCGCGGTCGCGCAGGGCCGTACGGCCCACCCGGAGCTGGCCGTGGTCAGCCGGACGGCCGCGGTGCCGCCGCTGCTCGCGGCGGCCCCGGAGGGCGGGGCCGGTGACGCCGGCGGCGGCCGGGGCGGTGTGCTGATGGTGACCTGTGCGGCCGCCGGCGAGCAGGCGTTGGACCGGGCCCGGGACACCCTGGGCGCCGACCGGGTGCTGGTGGTGGGCGGCGACTCCGTGGACCTGCCCGCGGCCGTCGGGGCCCTGGCCGGGCGCGGGCTGGCGCGTGTGCTCTGCGAGGGGGGTCCGCGCCTGCTCGCCGACGTGGCCGCCGCGGGACTCCTGGACGAGCTGTGCCTGACCGTCGTGCCACTGCTGGCCGGCGGGGCGGAGCAGCGCGTCGCCGTGGGAGCGGTCGCGGACCGCCCGCTCGTGCCCCGGGTGCTGATCGAGTCCGGGGGCACCCTGCTCCAGCGCTGGACCCGTCCGGGGGCCTGACCGCTCCTTCGCAGGCCGCCTGTCCGGGCGGGACGCCCCGGCCGAGGGGTTCGGACCGTCGCGCCCGGGTGTCAGGTGGCGTACCGTGCGGCCCGGTCCTCGGCCGTCTCCACCATCTGCTCCTGCCTGGCGGCGACGGCGGCCCGCTCCGGCTGCGCGACACGCTGCAGTTCGCGGCGTCGACCGTGCCTCGTGGCCAGGGCGACGGCCGCCGACCTGCGCATGCCGAGCTCCTCCGCCTCGGCCGCCAGGGCTGCGCGGACCCGGCGCCGGTAGGTGTGGCGCACGGTGAAGTACACGGCCATCGTTGTCGCGAAGATCCCGGCGACCGTGAACAGGACGCCCGGCAGGCCGCCGAGCACGGGTGCGTCCAGGAGCCAGTGGAGCGCCATCGCGAGCACCACCAGCAGGGCGGCGCCCACCGCACGGCGGGGCCGGGGCCGCCAGGCCACGGCGGCCAGCAGACCCACGGCGGTGCCCGCGACGGCCGACAGCGCCCAGTGCGAGCCCAGCCCGGTCAGCCCCACACGGAGGACGGTCGCCTGCACCACCGGCACGAGGCCGCCGGTGCCGCCCGCCATGAGCACCGCGTTGATCGAGTAGACGAAGTTCTCGGTCACCTCGAACCCCAGGCCCACCAGGGAACCGATCGCGAACCCGTCCACGGGGCCGCGCACGGCGGACGGGAAGGCCACCGCGACGAGCACGATCCCCGCCAGCTTGAGCAGTTCCTCGTTGAGCGGGGCGGTCAGTGCGGCGCCCCAGTCGCCCGCCAGGTCCAGCCCCAGGCCCTTGGCCCAGACCGACCCCAGGCCCGCGTTGGCGACGACCCCGGCGCCGGTCGCCGCGAACAGGCCCCAGGCCACCGCGACCAGGGACGCGTCGGCGTAGGGCTCCCGCACGGGGCGGATGCGGCGCAGCACCCAGAACCCGAACACCAGCGTCGCCGCGCCGAGGACCAGCCCCAGGAGCGCCTCGGGGAGGAACACCCGTACCGGGAGCGCGAACCGCCAGGCCAGGTACAACAGCCCGGCCAGGCACAGCACCGTCATCAGGACGAGCGCGGCCAGCGCGGGAAGCCGCCGGCCGCGCGCGGTGAGCTCCGTGCCGTGCCGCGGCGGGGGGACGGGCCGCGGTCCCTGCGGGTCATGGGCCGAGCGGCGCGGGGGCGGCACCGCCCCCCGGTCGGTCGTGGCCGGGAGGCGCGGGTCCTCGGGTGCCGGGCTCATGCGGCTCCCCCCTGGGTGAACGAGACCGACCGCACGACGTCGGCGACCGCGGCCAGGTCGGCCGTCGTCGCGTCCTGGCCCGCGAGCGTCATCTCCACGGCGAAGCCGCCGTCGGGGGAGGGGTAGACCACCGCCGCGCCCTGCTGCGAGTCGCTGGTGAGGGTGCCGGTCAGGCCCTCGGCCCCCTCCTCGGTCGAGATCGCCTCCGGGGCGCTCAGCTGTGCCGACGCCTCGCCCGCGCGGGCGATTTTGCGCATGCCGTCCCACAGCTGCTCCGCGGTGGGAGGCGGTTCGGTCACGGGGGTGACGGAGATGAGCGTCAGCTGCACGGGGCCGCGGTCGAAGCGGTAGGTCTGTCCGGCCTGGCTGGCACCGGTGTCCAGGAGCCAGCCGTCCTGGGGGAAGGTCAGCGACGCCCGGTAGTCCCCTCCGGCCCCGACGGGCACGGGTTCGCCGGAGGGCACGGACTCGGAGCCGGGCAGGAGCGCGTTGACCAGCGGCCAGCCGCCGACGAGGACGGCGACCGCGGCGGCGGCCAGGCCCAGTGGAACCCAGTTGCTCAGGGGTTCACGCGGCTCCGTGCGTGGGCCGTCCTCGTTTGCCTCCGTCATGGAGCCCCCTTCGTCGCTCACGGTGGTGAAGTGTCACCGTCAGCGAAACACCGGGGGGTGCGACGCGGAACGACCCACGGGCGACTTGGCGCACGTTGACGGCGATTTCACCAACTCCGGTGCTTCCGGGGAGAAGCGGGGCGCTGGGCACGGTTCCGTCGGCCGGGACGTGCGCGGCGGGGTCAGACGATGCCGCCGTTGGCGTAGACGGTCTGGCCGTTGATCCAGCGTCCGGGGCCGGCGAGGAAGGCGACCGACTCGGCGATGTCCTCCGGAAGGCCCAGGCGCCCCAGCGGGGGCTGGGCGGCGAGCCGGTCGATGGTCTCCTGGTCCTTTCCCTCCAGGAACAGCGGGGTGGCGGTGGGACCCGGGGCGACGGAGTTGACCGTGATGTCGCGACCGCGCAGCTCGCGGGCGAGGACCGGGGTGAGCGCGTCCACGGCGCCCTTGCTCGCCGCGTACCCCGCGTAGCCGGGGAAGGCGAGTTTGACGACCGAGGTCGAGAAGGTGACGACCGCGCCTCCGTCACGGACCCGGCGGGCGGCCTGCTGGGCGACCGCGAACGTGCCGCGCACGTTGGTGCGCAGGAGGTCGTCGAGGGCGTCCAGGTCCTGTTCCGCCACCGGGGCGAGCCTGAGGACCCCGGCGGTGTGCACGACGACGTCCACTCCGCCGAAGGCCTCCTCGGCCGTGTCGAAGAGCGCTTGCACCTGCGCGGCGTCGGCGACGTCGGCGCGGGCCGCGACGGCCCGCCCGCCCCCGGCGGTGATGGAGGCGACGGTCTCCTCGGCGCGCGCGGCGTTGCCCGCGTAGTGCACGACGACGGGCATCCCGTCACGGGCGAGGCGTTCGGCGACGGCGCGTCCGATGCCGCCGGAGGCTCCGGTGACGACGGCGACCCGTTGCGTGTTCTGGATGTCCATGGCGCTTCCCTGGTTCGTATCGACGTTTCGCTACATCTGTTATCGACGATAACGCCATGGCTGTATCTTTGATACGTGACAAACGTAACTTTGTTATCACCGGGCTGCGCTCCGGTGCGAGCAGTGACTATCCTCGGCACGTGGACACGCGCACGAAGATGCTGGAGGCGGCCGAACGCCTGCTCGACGAGTCACCCGACCGGGACATCGCGACCCGGGCGGTGTGCGAGGCCGCCGGTGTGGGCGCCCCCGTCCTCTACCGGCTCTTCGGGGACAAGAACGGGCTGCTCAGCGCGCTCGTGGACTACGGGTTCGAGCGCTACCTGGGCGCCAAGCGCTCCGCCGGGCGCTCGGAGGACCCCGTCAGCGACCTGCGCAGGGGGTGGGACGCGCACACCGGTTTCGCGCTCGCGCACCCGGCCGTCTACCGGCTGATGTTCTCCCCGCACCTGGCGGAGATGCCGAGTGCGTCCAAGGAGGCGTTCTCCATGCTGGAACAGGTCCTCGCCCGCTGTGCGGCGGCCGGGCGCCTGCGGGTCGAGCCGCACCGCGCCGCCCAGGCCGTCATGTCGGCCAACGTCGGCGTCGCCCTGAACCTGGTCAGCCAGCCCGACCTCTACACCGACCCCGGCCTGTCCCACCGCGTCCGTGACGCCCTCTTCGCCGACCTGCTCACCGAGGACCCCGGTGCGGAGGAGGCGGAAGCCGGCGGGCCGGGTGCGGGGCCCGCGGCCCTGCGGCTGGCCGCCCTGCTGCCCGGAGCCCCGGGGGCCCTCACCGGGGCCGAGTCCGCCCTCCTGCGCGAATGGCTCGACCGGATCTCGGCGGGAGCCCCCGGCGGGTAGGGAGTGGACCGCGTCGTGCCCCGCCCCGGGGGGCGGGAAGCGGCACCGCGGCGCCCGTGCTCCTGCTTGCGCCGACGCCTTCGCACGGCGGGCGCACCGGTCGCCCGCCGCCCGTAGACCGGGCGCTCTGCGGGGCGCCCGGGCGCCCTACCCGTCCGTGCGGCGGTGGCTGACGACCGTGCCCTCCAACGGGGGTCCGGCCGGCGCGGCGGCGTACGCCACCGCCTTCGGGCGGGGCTGTGCCTGCTGCGGCCGGTCCGGGGCGGTGGCCCCGGCCGGCTCCGTACCCGTGTCCCCGCCGGAGTCGGCGGTGGTCCTCATCTCGGTCTTGAGAATGCGTGCGCTGCGCCCCAGCGAGCGGGCCAGGTCGGGCAACCGCTTCGCGCCGAACAGCAGCAGAGCGATGACGAGCAGTACCAGGATCTCGCGTGCTCCGATACCCATGTGTGCTTCCTCAGGTGAGTTCCCGTAGTACCGTTTCGCGCCCTGCCCGGTGAGGGCGTGGACCCGGGCGCGCGGATCGATCGTAGACCAGTTCTCGCCGGTCGCGGCGCCGGGGCCTGCCTTCCGCTCCCGCCGCGGCCGGCCACGGAGACGTCCGTGGATCCTCAGGTCACCAGCCCTTCGGCCAGCGGTTCCGCGTCAGCGTTCGGCCTGTCCTGGGCGCGGGGCTCGGCTTCGTCCGGGTCGATGCCCGTACGAGACCACAGGCGCTCGCGTTCCCGCAACTCCACGTCCCGCGTGTCGTGCAGGTACTTGAGGACCGTCTGTGGCGCGCGCAGGGCCACCCGGGCCATCTCGTCGAAGCTCCTACCAGAGCTTCGGAAACAGCGCAGACCAGTGCTCACCTGTCGGCTCCGGCTCAGGTGTGGCGGCCTTGGGAGGAGTGGCCGTGCCAGTCCAGGCACACAACGGTGGCGTCGTCCTCCAGGTGTCCGGCGCACGCCTCGGTGACCGCGGCGATCAGGGACTGCACGACCTCACGGGGCCGTTCGTCGGCGGTCTCACGGATCAGGTGGGGCAGGTCGACGGTTTCGGCCTGGCGTTCCTGCACGCCGTCGGTGTAGAGGACGAGGCGGTCGCCGGGGCGCAGGTCGAGATCCTGTACGTGGTAGGCGCTGGGCCCGGGGACACCGAAGGGCAGGTCGACGTCCAGGCGCACCTCGTTCACCAGGCCCTCGCGCAGGAGCAGCGGCCAGGGGTGTCCGGCGTTGACGAGCCGGGCGCCGCTTCCGTCCAGGGCGATGCGCACCATCTGACCGGTGGCGAGCGTGTGGTCGCCGTGGTCCAGGAGGGCTTGGTGGGTCTGCTGTGCCTGCTCGACCAGGCCGGCGCCGACGCGGCGGGCGCCGCGGGAGGCGTTGACCAGGAGCGTGGCCATGAGGGCGGCGTTGACGTCGTGGCCCATGGCGTCGGTGATGGACAGGTGCAGGGTGTCGTGGTCGAGGGTGTAGTCGTAGGTGTCGCCGGCGTTGGAGTCGGCGGGAACCAGAGCCGCGGCCAGGGCGAACTGAGCGGCTTCGCAGGAGGCCGCGCCGGGCAGGAGCTGGTTCTGGATCTCCGCGGCCAGGCTGATGGGCCTGGTGCGCTGGCCCCAGTGGTAGAGGTCGGTGAAACGGCGGTCGGTGACGATGATGTACGCCAGTGCGTGCGCGGCCTCGCTGACCTCCTCCAGGATCTCCGCGGTGACGTACGGCAGGACCAGATCCAGGACGCCGATGGTGTCGCCGCGGTTGGTCACCGGGGCGAGCACCCGCTGTCCGTCCCCACCGCCGGAGTCCTGCGTCAGTTCCTGGGTGCGCAGTACCCGCTGGTAGATGCTGCCCTCCAACGGGATCTGACTGTTGTGGTCGCCGGCCTGCGTGGTGGTCTCGTCGCCGACCCGTACCACCTGCTGACCGACGAGGTCGACGAACAGGAACGACACCGAGCGCGCTTCGAACCGGTCGCGCAGATTGCGCGCCACCACATCGAGAGAGGCCATGGGCGCAGCGGCCTCCGCCGCGGCGAGTACCTTCGCCAGCCCGATCCGGTCACCTGTCATCGTCGCCCCCCGGAGTTTTCACGCCCACGCCCCAACCTGGCCGTGGGTTACCACGTTCCCCTGGTCGCACCGGCTACACCTCGGGCCACAGGCGGCCACGACCGCGCGCACCGCGGCCTCCGAATGCCACCGGGAGCGACCACGGCTCGAAAGGGCCGCGGTACTGACGTGTCAGGGTCCTGGCACTGACCCTGTGGTGTGTCACGAGTAGTGACGCGGGCGGAGTAGCGGCAGGAGTGCCTCACCGGCCTCCGAAGAGCTCACGTGGCGCAGGAGCACAGCCTTCCGTAACCCTTGGTGAGCAGACCACAAGATCAGTGCCGGAACCCGTCCCCCTGCTCGTCGACAGCGGCCTCCACCGGTCGGCCCGGGGAGGGGCGGCCCGAAGCGAGCGGGCCGACGCGCGGCGCGACCGGTGGGCGCTGTCCGCCGCCGCTGCCCGTCACTCCCGGTGCTCCCCGACCGGTCCGCGGCCACTGCGCCGGGGGAGGGGCGGCGAGTGGCCCGCGCGGTCCTCGACGACGGAGTCCACCAGCAGGTCGAGCCGGTCGCGGTGGACGTAGCGCCAGGTGCCCTCGCGGTCCTGGTACCCCCAGGTGTAGCCGTCCTTGAGGCCGATGGAGACGTTCCCCAGGTAGGCGGGGCCGACCAGGGCCCGGTCGACGTCGGGCCGGCGCGTCCACGGGAAGCGCCGCCACTCGATGGTGAAGACGAGCCCCCGTTGTTCTGTGAAGGCCTCTGCGGCCCTGGCGAACACGTCCGTGTTCAGATTCGTTCGGTGCATGTTCCCAGCATCGTGGAGAGCCCGGCCATTGCACCAGTGATAGGAATTTCTCTGTATCCCTATGGTCGAATGTGCACTTCGGTGCTTGAATTTTCTCCATGAGTGCAAATATTTTCGGGACATCTCTGCGCAAAGCGCGTGAATTGAATGGTTACACGCAGCGCCAGTTGGCGCAGAGGCTCGGTCCTGGCGTGGCCGCTTCGACCCTGTCCAGGTGGGAGAGCGGCAAGGCGCGCCCCAGGCAGGACCGGGTGAGGCAGTTGAGCGAGCTTCTCGGAGGCAACGGCGTGCTGCTCCGGGAGTGGCGTCTGGAGCTGTCGGGGTCCGAGATTCCCTCGTTCATGCGGTCGCTGGGAGACCTGGAGAACGAGGCGGTGTCGATCGACACCGTCACGGTGTCCGTCGTTCCAGGCCTGGTCCAGTGCCATTCGTACGCGCGTGAGGTGTTTCGGGCGGGGCGGCCGACCGCACCGGAGGAAGAGATAGAGCGTTTGTCGCAATTGCGTGTTCGGCGGTACGAGGCATTGGCTGGAAGGAACAATCCGCTGATCACTGCGGTGTTCCCCCAGTTCGCACTGGAATGGATGCCGGAAGCGGTCAGGAAGGAGCAGGCCGAGTCGCTTCTGCACATGGTGGCGCGCGGCCGGACCGCGGTTCAGGTGTTCCCGAACGGCTCCCTGTATCTTGCATCGGTTGCTCCGGTCCAGGTGTACCGGTTGCGGGACGGATCAAGTATTGCGTCCTCGGACCACGGCGGAGGCAACTTCGTGCACCAGGCGCCCGCGGACACGGCCATATTGGAGAGGAAGGTCCGTGATGCGCTGAGTATGGCACTTCCTGTGAACCACACGGTTGAGTTCCTGCGGGAGATGCTGTGAACCTCTGGCACAAGTCGACCTACTCCGAGAGCGGGTCCCACTGCGTGGAGGCCCGCGAACACGAGAGGGGGGCGGACGTGCGTGACGCCCGGAACCGGGAGGCGGGGTTCCTGTCCTTCCCCGTCGACGAGTGGCGCGTGTTCCTCGGCTGCTCCCGGAAGGCGCGTCCACGGGTGTGACCAGCCCCCGGGGGCGGCTCCTGCCGTGCGGGCCGGCCCGGGGGCCGCCGGAGGTCGGCCGACGGCGCGGCGCAGCTCCCCCCACCGCTCCCAGCCCGTGCGGCGCACGGGCGCCCCGGCGCCGCGGAGGCAGCCGGTAGGCCCTCCCACCAGAGGAGATGCGATACTTACGTGATGCACGACACTCCCGCGCGACTCGACTCCCGGGGCCAGCGCGCGGTCGTCGAACTCCTGGCCAGAGTGGAGTCCGGCGACCAGGTCTCCGCCGAGGACGTGCGTTCGCTCCTCGGTCCCGTGGACGACGGGGTGGTCGTCCGCGCGCAGCGCGCGGCCGCCGGGTTCGGCCGGCTGCGGCGGCGCGACGGCGAGCTGTCCGCGCTGATCGCCAGCACCCGCGACCTGGTCGAGGTCCGCGACGTGCAGGCCCTGCTGCGCAAACTCGTGGACCGCGCCCACGACCTGGTCAGCACCGACGTCACCTACCTCTCCGTCTACGACGAGAGCACCGACGAGCTGTTCGTCCGGGCGAGCCGGGGCACGGTCTCCCCGCGCTTCCAGGGGTTGCGCGTCCCCGCGGGGATGGGTATCGCCAGCCGGGTCGTGCGCACCGGGTCGCCCCAGTGGACGGCCGACTACGGCGCGGAGGACGACCTCGACCGCGACCCCGAGATCGACGCCGCCGTCGGTGAGGAACGGCTGCGGTCCCTCCTCGGCGTGCCGATGGCCGCCAACGGCGAGGTCCTCGGCGTCCTCTTCGCCGCGGACCGGTCCACACGCTCCTTCGCCAGCGACGAGATCGCGCTGCTCTCGGCCTTCGCCGACCACGCCGCGGTCATCCTGCACACCGCCCGGCTGTTCTCGGCGGTGACCGACGCAGCAGGCCGGGCCGAGGACGCCCAGTCCCGCGCCGAGCGCCACCTGGAGGCCATGAACGCCTCCGCCCGCGTGCACGAGCGCCTGACCGCACTGGTGCTGTCCGGCCACGGGCCCCGCGAGGTGGCGGCCACGCTGGCCGAGTCCCTGGGGCGGCCCGTGGCCATCGCCGACCGCGAGCTGCGTCCGGTCGCGGCGACCGCCGACGGGGGCGGCCGCTGGTGGAGGCAGGGGCGGCTGGTCGCGTCGGCCGTGCGGGCCGCCGAGCGGAGCCGCGCCTCGGGCCACTGCGCCCCGGTCGCAGCGGAGGGCCTCGACGTGGTCGCAGCCGCGATCGCCGGTTCGGAACTGCTGGGCCTGCTGCTCGTGGGCGTGGGCCCGACCCCGCTCACCGACGTGGAGCGGCGCACCATCGAGCGCTCGGGCCAGATCGTGGCCCTGCTGACCATGCAGCGCGAGGCGCTGACCGACGCGGAGGAGCGCGTCCGGGGCGAACTGGCCCTGGACCTGGTCTCCGGCTCCGCCGACATGGACGCCCTGGAGCGCCGGGCCACCGCGCGCGGCATCGTCCTCGACCAGTCCTGGTCCGGGGTGGTGGTGCCCGTCCCCGACCAGGCGCGCCACCCGCTGCTGCGCGCGCTGTCCGCCGCCAACCGCAGGTGGCTGGTCGCGGCGCAGGGCGAGGGCGTGGCCGTGCTGGTCCCCGGCGGCGACCCGGGCGCCGCCGCCCGCCAGGTGCACCGCAGCAGGTCCGCGCGGGAGGAGGGGCCGCTGCTCGCGGTGGCCTCGCGGGTCACCGGACCGGCCGGCATCGGCGCGGCCCTGGCCGAGGCGTGGGAGTGCGCGGGCCTCCTGCCGGCCCTGGGTGTGGCCGACGGGGCCTACGAGGCCGACGACTACGCGCCCTACCTGGCGATGTTCGGCACCGACGGCGCCCGGGCGCTGGCCTTCGTCGAGCGGATGATCGGCCCGGTGGTCGACTGGGACCTGCACCACCGCACCGAGCTCGCGGCGACGATCGCGGCCTACGCCGACGGCGGCGGCAGCGTCTCGCGCGCCGCCCGCGCCCTGTACGTGCACCCCAACACCGTCAAGCAGCGCCTGGAACGCGTGACCGCTCTGCTCGGTCCGGACTGGAGGTCGCCCGACCCGATGTTCCGGGTGGCGGTCGCGGCGCGCCTGCACCGTCTGCGTTCTGCGCGAAACGGACATGCCAACGCGGATCCTGCTGTCTGAACCGGACATGTCCTGCGTGTGACGTTCGCTGCTTACATGGACCGAACAGCAGTGACGCACCACACATCGGTGCCCGTTCCACGGGGGAAGAACGCAGTGGCTCAGAACAGCAGGTTGACCGGTTTCCGCACGCTCACCGTCCAGGAGCGCCGGGAGGCCGTGGCCAGGGAGAGCGGTGTGGAGCCCGCCGTGTTCGAGGCCCTGGAGCCGGGCGGGCTGGGCGTCGAGGCCGCCGAGCACATGATCGAGAACGTCATCGGCGTCATGGGCATCCCCGTCGGCATCGCCACCAACGTGACCGTCAACGGGCGGGACGTACTCGTGCCGATGGCCACCGAGGAGCCGTCCGTGGTCGCGGCGGCGAGCAACGCCGCCCGGATCGCCCGGGTGCGCGGCGGCTTCACCACCAGCAGCACCGGCCCCGTCATGCAGGCCCAGGTACAGGTCGTGGACGTCGTCGACCCGGCCGGGGCCCGGCTGCGGGTGCTGGAGGCCCGCGAGGAGCTGATCGCCCTCGCCGCCGCACAGGACCCCAAGCTCGCCGAGGTGGGCGGCGGCGTCCTGGACCTGACCGTGCGCACCGTGGAGGCGCCCGGCGCCACCTACGTCGTGGCGCACCTGGTCGTGGACGTGCGCGACGCCATGGGCGCCAACGCGGTCAACACCATGGCCGAGGCCGTGGCCCCGCGCCTGGCCGAGATCGCGGGCGGCCGGGCCGTCCTGCGCATCCTCACCAACAAGGCCGACCTGCGGCTGAGCCGCGCCCGCGCCGTCCTGGACGCCGAAGCCCTGGGCGGGGCCGCGATCGTGGACGACATGATCCACGCCTACCGGCTCGCCGCCGCCGACCCCTACCGGGCCGCCACCCACAACAAGGGCATCATGAACGGCGTGTCCGCCGTGGTCCTGGCCACCGGCAACGACACCCGCGCGGTCGAGGCGGGCGCCCACTCCCACGCCGTGAACGCCGACGGCGTCTACTCCTCGCTTTCCGCGTTCGAGAAGAACGCGGACGGGGACGTCGTGGCGACCCTGGAGCTGCCGATGCCGGTCGGCCTGGTCGGCGGGGCGACCCGCTCCCACCCGGCCGCGCGCGCCGCCGTCGCCGTCACCGAGGTGACCACCGCCCAGGAACTGGGCGAGCTCGTCACCGCCGTCGGCCTCGCCCAGAACATCGCCGCCGTGCGCGCCCTGGCGGGCGAGGGCATCCAGAGGGGGCACATGTCCCTGCACGCGAGGAACCTCGCCGTCGCCGTGGGCGCGGGCCCCGACGAGGTGGACAGGGTCGTGTCGGTCCTGATCGAGGAGAAGGCGTTCCGGCACGACCGCGCCGAGGCCGTCCTGGCCGAACTCCGGAGCCGGTGATGCACCGGACCCCGTGCGGGGACGCGGCAGCCGCCGCCCCCGCACCCACCATCCCGGCGCAGCGCCCGGGGCCGCCGAGCCCCACGCACGCGTCCGCCACCCCCACCGAACGGAACTGACCATGTCCAACCTCCTGGAGATCTGGGGCGACACCGTCGACGCCAGGCACACGGTCGGCGCGATCGCGCTGGGCGTGGGCATCGCCACGCCCCTCTACCTGGCCGCCGACCACTTCTTCTCCCGCGGCTCCGCCGACCCGGCCCTGTCCGGTTCCTACGCCCTGCTCGTGGGCCTGGCGGGCTGCGTGATCGCCGGGTTCCTCGGCGCCCGGCTCTTCGCGCCCAAACGCGTGGTCACCGAGCAGCAGTCCACCCACGAGGGCCGCGCGGCGGCGATGGACGCCATCGAGGCCGAGTACGGCCCCCTGGGCGACCCCGACGAGCTGCCCCGTCCCGTCCAGGACGAGATCCGGGCGCTCGGACTCTACGAGGACCTGCGGGCGCAGCACGCGCGGCGCGGCGGGGCGGTGTCCGAATGAGCCCCGAACTGCTCACCGACGCCGCCTGGGCACTGGGCATGGGCCTGGTCGGTGCGATGGTCTTCGCCCTGATCGGTCTGGTCTCGGGTACGGACGAGACCGCCACGGTGGCCCCGCTGACCCTGCTCGTGGTGCTTCTGGGCGTGCCCGCGCCCGGGGTGTTCACCTTCTTCATGGCGGGTATCGTCGCCAAGCACATCACGCACGCCATCCCCACCACCCTGTTGGGCATCCCCGGCGACACCATGGCGGTACCGATGCTCCGGGACGCGCAGATGCTGCGCGAACTCGGCGTCCCGCACATCGCACTGCGCAAGGCCATCTCGGGCGGTGTCATCGCCGCGTTCGTCTCGGTGCCGCTGGCGGTGCTCTTCGCCTGGCTGCTCAGCCCCTTCGCCGACTCCATCGGCCGGGCGGCGCCGTGGATCTTCGTGGCCGCGGCCGTGCTCATCGCCTACACCTCCAAGGGCCGCCTGGCCTCGGTGGTGGCGCTGGTGCCGTTCGTGCTGCTGGTCGTGGGACTGCAGGCGTTCATCACGAACACCACCGGGACCTCGCTGTCGATCAGCTTCTTCCTGGGCATCGCGACCGGTCCACTGATCGCGGACCTGCTCATGGCGCTGTCGCCGTCGGGGCGGGCGTCCCTGCGCCGTGAGGCGCCGCGCACCTTCGACCTGGCCCCGGACACCCGGACCTGGAAGGGGCGGGTGCCCAACCCGCTGGCGGTGCTGGACCGCAAGCAGCTGGGGTACACCACGGCGGCGGCCGGTGTCTCCAGCGCGACGTTCGTCTTCTCCCCTGTGGCCATGACCGTGCTGATGGGCGAGATCGCCGGTTCGCGCATCAAGAACGGCTACCACCGGCTCACCTCGGTGATGTCGGTGCGCAACGGCACGACCGAGTCCACCTACATCGCGGAGACGCTGATCCCGCTGATCGCGCTGGGCCTGCCCCTCTCCCCGATGGCCGCCGGTCCGGCGGCGCCGCTGTTCAACGCGCCGCCCGTGTACACGGTGGACACCGAGACCGGGGCCACGAACAACCTGCACAACCTGCTGTCGGGCAGCGAGTTCCTGGTCTACGGGCTGCTGGGCGTGGCGCTGGCGTCGATCGTGGCGTACCCCTTCGCGATGACCTACGCGCACCGGGCCGCGTCGTTCGTGATGCGCAAGGTCTCCCACGAGGCGATCATCGGCGCCTTCGCGGGTCTGATCATGGTGATCTGCCTGTACGAGGGCGGGCTGCTGGCCGTCGGGGTGACCCTCACGGTGGGGCTCGTGGGCGGGCTGCTGAACAAGTTCCTCAACATGCACACGGGTGTGCAGTTCATGGGCTTCTACGTCGCGGTGCTGACGGTCCCGGCCCTGATGGCCCTGGTCGGCTAGCCGAGCGGCCGGAGGCGTTGCCCGTGTGACGCGGGTGCCTGCGCCCGTACCCGCCGCGAGGGCGGGGCCACGGGGGCAGGGCGGGGGCGGGCCCCGGTCGCGGCAGCGCGACCGGGGCCCTTCCGCGTCCTCCCGAACCGGCCGGGGTCACTCCTCGTCGGACTCCCCGTCCTCTTCCTCGGCGTCCTCTTCCTCCGCGGGCTGGTCCTCCTCGTCCGGGTCGGGGTCCTCGCCGACCCCGTCCACGATCTCGGACACCACGTAGCCCGCGGCCAGACCGCCCACCACACCCGCGGCGACCCCGCCGACGGCGCCGAGCATGCCGCCGCGCTCCTCCTCCTCGTAGTACTGCTCCCCCTCACCGGGGTACGGGCCGCCGAACAGCTCGCGGTGACGCCGGAGCGTCTCCCCGATCCAGGAGTCCAGCGTCCCCGCCCAGTCCAGGCGGTCGGCTTCGGCGTGCCCGACACGGAACCCGCTGTACACCTCCCCGTCCTCGGAGAACATCCCGCCGCGGCGGTCGAACTCCACCACCGCCGACACACCCTCGGGGTCGGGGACCAGGGCGATCTCGACCTCGCTGACGTCGTGGGCGTACCGTTCGGAGGGGTGGAACTCGAACTCCTGGAAGAACGGGTACTCCTGCGCCGTCCCCGACAGGTACCCGGTCTCCACACCGGTGTTCTTGAACCCGAACCCCAACCGCGCCAGTGCCTCCAGCACGCGCTCCTGGACGGGCAGCGGGTGGACGTGCAGCCTGTCCAGGTCGCCCTTGTCGGAGGCGCCGTCGACGACCACCTCGGTGCGCAGGCCCACCATCACGCCCGGCAGGGACCCGCCCCCGGCCTCGGTGACCGGAGTCTGCCAGGGGATGCCGAAGGTGAAGGGCACGGACAGGGTCTCCCCGGCCGCCAACCGGATCCCGGAGGCCACCGGGACCCGGGCGAACTCCACGCCCTCGTGCTCGTCGCCGTCCTCGACACCGACGACCAGGGCCAGGACGATCTCCGCGATCTCGGCCTCCCCTTCTCCGCCGCTCAGCTCCACGCGTCCCTCCAGGACGGATCCGGGGCGGGTGTGGGGGGTCTCGACGACGGTGTCGATGCTGAGTCCACCGACACCGAAGGCCGCGAGCAGACGCTTGAAGACCATGGAGTTCCTTTCAAGGGGGCCGTGCCCGCGGGGTCTCCCGCGAGGGCGGGCGCGGAACGGCTCGTCACCCCTTGCGAACGCGGTGTCGCCCGGCCCGGTTCCGCCGGCGGGCAGGGCACTTCCGCGGATCGGTGTTTCGGGGACGCCCCAAATGGGAGAGGACGTGGTGACCGGGGTCGCGAACCGTCCTCGACCTGGGTACCGCCCGGCCGGCGGCGGTGGGGACGGCGGTGTTCGCGCAGGACCGGAACCGTGGCCCCGGTGGCTCCTCCCGGGCCGCGGCCGGCTACGCGGAGCGGGCCCCCGATCGCAACACGGCCGCCGTGCTCGCCCCGGGGCTCAGGTCGAGCCGGCGCAGCAGCTGCGCGTTGAGGGCGACCACGACCGTCGACAGCGACATCAGCAACGCGCCCACGGCCATCGGCAGGACGAACCCGACGGGGGCGAGCACCCCGGCCGCGAGCGGCACCGAGATCAGGTTGTACCCGGCGGCCCACCACAGGTTCTGCTGCATCTTGCGGTAGCCGGCACGGGACAGCTCTATCACCGAGAGGACCGACCGGGGGTCGTCGCTCGCCAGGATCACCCCGGCCGAGGAGATCGCGACGTCGGTCCCGGCGCCGATCGCCAGCCCGACGTCGGCCTGGGCGAGGGCGGGGGCGTCGTTGACGCCGTCCCCGACCATGACGACCGTGTGACCCTCGCGCTGGAGTCCGGCGACCCGGGCGCCCTTGTCCTGCGGCCTGACCCCGGCGAAGACCTGGTCGACGCCCAGTTCGGAGGCGACGGAGTTCGCGACGGCCTCGGCGTCCCCGGTGATCATCACGACCCTGACGCCGAGGGCGTGCAGGGCCTGCACCGCCTGCCGGGACTCCTCGCGGACCTCGTCCGCCAGAGCGATCGCACCGACCACCTCTCCGTCGGCCAGTACGTGCAGGATGATCGCGCCCCTGTCCTTCCAGGTCTGCGCGACCTCCATCTCGGCGGCTCCGTGCTCCGCCAGCAGGCCGGGGCCGCCCACGCCGATCCGTGTGCCCCCCACGGTTGCCGAGACCCCCACGGCGGTGGACGCGCGGAAGCCGGTGGCCACGGGGACGTCGACGCCCCGGCGGCGCGCGGCCGTCACGATGGCCCTGGCCAGCGGGTGCTCGCTGTCGGACTCCACCGAGGCGGCCAGTGCCAGGACCTCGTCCTCGCCGAGTCCGGCACCGGGGGCGACATGGGTGACGGTGGGCTCGCCCTTGGTCAGGGTGCCGGTCTTGTCGAAGAGGACGGTGTCGGCGGTGCGCATGCTCTCCAGCGCCATGCGGTCCTTGACCAGGACGCCGCCCCGCGCGGCGCGCTCCGTGGCGATGGAGACCACCAGCGGGATGGCCAGTCCGAGGGCGTGGGGGCAGGCGATGACGAGGACCGTGATGGTGCGGATCAGGGCGTCGTCGGGCCTCCCGAGGACCGACCAGGCGGTGAGGGTGAGGACCGCCGCGACCAGCGCGAACCAGAACAGCCAGGCGGCGGCCCTGTCGGCCAGGCGCTGCGCGCGCGAGGACGAGTTCTGGGCGTCGGCGACCAGGCGCCGGATGCCCGCGAGCGCGGTGTCCTCGCCCACGGCGGTGATCCGCACCCGCAGTGCCGTGTCCGTGGCGACGGTCCCGGCGACGACCTGGTCCCCGGGGCCCCGGCCGACCGGGCGGGACTCGCCGGTGATCATCGACTCGTCGACGTCGGCGGTGCCCTCCGTGACCTGCCCGTCCGCCGGTACCCGTCCGCCGGGGCGGACGATGACCGTGTCTCCGAGGGCGAGGTCGGCGGGGGCGACGGTGACCACTCCGTCCCCGACGATCTTCTCGGCCTCGTCGGGCAGCAGCGCGGCCAGGGACTCCAGCGCGGACGAGGTCTGCGCCAGCGAACGCATCTCGATCCAGTGGCCCAGGAGCATGATCACGACGAGCAGGGCCAGCTCCCACCAGAAGTCCAGCTCGTGGGAGAGCACGCCCAGGCTCGCACCCCAGGAGGCGAAGAACGCCACCGTGAGGGCCAGGGCGATCAGCAGCATCATGCCGGGCCTGAGCGCCCTGGCCTCGCTGACCGCACCCGTCAGGAACGGGCGACCGCCCCAGAGGTACATCACGGTGCCGAGCACGGGCGGGACCCATGCGGCGCCGGGCACGTCGGGGACGGTGTAGCCGACGGTGGAGGCGAACATCGTGCTCAGCCCGACCGTGGGAACGGCAAGGACCAGCATGATCCAGAACAACCGCCGGAACTGGCCCGCGTGGTCGCCGTGCCCGGAGTGACCCGCGTGGTCGGAGTGCGGGTCGTGTTCGTGGGAAGTCGCGTTCATGCCGCTCAATTTATACCCCTAGGGGGTATGAATCAAGGAGTGCGCCCTCCTCGGCCGTGTCGCCCCGCGATGTGTCCGGGGCCGGCCGCCGACGGAGCCGTCCCCGGCTCCGGGGTCGATGCGGACCCGGGCCCGTCCCGGCGTCGCGCGCAGGACCGGGCCCGGGGTCGCATCGCCGCGGTTCAGACGGCCGACCATCCGTTGTCCACCGGGAGCACCACGCCGTTGACGTTGCTCGCGGCGTCGGAGGCGAGGAAGACGATCGCCGAGGCGAGCTCGGAGGCCTCGGCGACCCGTCCCATGTTCGCGGCGTAGTGCCCCAGGACGGCGGGCCCCGTCATGGCCGAAGTCGGGTCGACGGAGATGGAGGTGGCGGTGCCGCCCGGCGCGACCGCGTTGACCCGCACGCCCTTGTCGCGGTACATGATCGCCGTCGACTTCATCAGGCCGATCACGCCGTGCTTGGACGCCGTGTAGGCGGTTCCGGCCGCGCTGCCGCGCAGCGACGCCTCCGAGGCGGTGAAGACGATCGAGCCCCGGCCCCGGTCCACCATGTGCGGCAGGACCGCGCGGGTGAGCAGGAAGGGCGCCGTCAGGTTCACCCGCAGGAGCCGCTCCCAGACGGCGTCGGAGACGTCGGCCGCGGCGGAGAGGTCGTCCATGATCCCGGCGTTGTTGACCAGGACGTCGATCCCTCCCAGCTTCTCGACGGCGGTCGCGACCACCGTGTCGACGACCTCGGGCCGGCTCAGGTCCCCGATCACGGTCTCGGCGGCGCCCTCCGCGGCCCGGATCTCCTTGGCCACCTCCTCGGCCGAGCCGGCGTCGATGTCGGCGAGGAGGACCCGGGCCCCCTCCTTCGCGAAGGCCAGGGCACAGGCCCTGCCGATGCCGGATCCGCCTCCGGTGACGATGACGCTCTTGTTCCTCAGGTCCGATCCGGTCATGGGAAGCCCTCTCGCTGGTGGTGCGCGGCCTCGGGCGAGGTCGCGGTGGTGCCGTGACCACGCCTGTCACTGTAGGACTTTTTGTCACTAAGAGACAAATATTAGAGAGAGGGGCACGACCTGGGTAGAGTGGGTTCGCCCTGGAAGCCGGAGTGGAGGGATAGCCGTGCCGACGACCCGGTCCCCGTATCCCGAGCCCTCGACCCGGGGCCGCCCGCCCATGACGGAGCGGCGCAGGGAGATCATCCGCATGGAGATCGCCCGCGCAGCGGTGCGGTTGTTCACCGAGAAGGGGGTGTCGGGCACCACCGGTGACGACATCGCGCACGCGCTCGGGATCTCCACCCGGACGGTGTGGCGGTACTTCCCCTCCAAGGAGAGCTGCGTGCGGCCCCTGCTCACGACGGGCCTGGACCTGATGGCCGGCCACCTGCGCTCCTGCCCGGCGGACACCCCCCTCCTCGTCCACCTGGACCGGGAGCGGGTCTTCGACGGGAACGCCCTGGTCCCGGAGGAGTCCGTCACGGACCTCATCCGGATGACCCGCACCGAACCCGGCCTCATGGCGGTCTGGCTTGAGGTCCACCACGCTGCCGAGGCGGTCTTCGCCGACGTCATCGCCGCCCGCACCGGCGGCTCCGCCGACGACCTCGCCATCCGGGTGCAGGCCGCGACCCTCAACGCCGCGCTGCGCCTGGCCGCCGAGGAACAGGTCCGGCACCACCGCGGTGCGGACGCGGCCTCCGGGGGTGGGATGAGCGCCCTGGTGCGCACCGCCCTCACGGCGGCGGTGCCCAGCCTGCCGTCCTTCGGTTAGGGGCCCGCGCGGAGCGCCGCACCGCTCCTCGGGGGAGGGGGACCACCCCTCTTCCGCGGCTCCTCCGGGGGCCCGGGGCCGCCGTTTGCGCAGCCGTCCGCACATGCCGAAGTGCCGAGCCCCCGGGAGCGGTTCGGTGCGCACCACGGAGGCCTCGCCCATGACGCCGGGGTCGCCCCGTTCCAGCGACGCCAGCTGCCGCCGGGTCAGCTCCACCTCCCTCTCCACCCCCTCGCGCCAGATCTCCCGCCACGCACCCACGCGGGGGCGCACGATCTCCGCCGCCGGCCGGTGGAACTCGCGGAGCGCCTCCCCGCCGTCCTGCCGGACCGCCCCCACGAGCTCCAGGTACCCCTCCATCGCGAGGTCGCGGCGGGTTCTGGCCCGCTCGGCGCGCTCCTCCTCCGGTGCCTCCTGGGAGAGGCGGGCGGCGGCGTCGTAGGCCGCCCGGTCCGCCAGCACCGCACGCGGGAACGTGAGGACCGCGTCACCCGCCTCGGGGAGCCCCGCGTTCTGCATGACCGTGACGATCTCCAGCCCGCCGTGGTTGACCAGGCGGTGCACCGTGCCCGGGCCGAACCACAGGACCGTCCCGGGGGGCCAGCGCGTCGACCGCGACCCCCTCCGGCGCGAACTCCGCCGCGAGCGCTCCTACCTCGTCCGCGGCGCACCTGCGGTCGACGAACACCAGGCGGTGGCGGAGGTCCAGGACGTCCCCCGGGCCGAGGGTGACCGTCTCGGGCACTGGTTCCTCGCCTCGGGTCAGGTGAGGGCATCCTGTCCCTGGCCCCGATCGCCCACGACGGTGGCCGGGGGCCGGAGGGGCGAGCCCCCGTCGCCGTCTCCGCCGGTTACGACGACCAGATGCGCGGTATCGGCGCACTCGCCGACGGGTCGGTCGTCGCCGAACTCGTGGCGGGCCTGGCCGAGGCGGGCCACCGGCGGTTTTTGCACGTGGCGGGCTCTTTGCGGTTCGCCTCGGCCCGGGGGCGCAAGGAGACCTGCCTCAGCGCGATCGAACGCCTCGGTCTGGAGTCCCACGGGGTGGTCGACGGCGACTGGTCGGACGAGTCCGGCCGCGAGGCCGTGCGCTCCCTCCCCGAGGGCGGCGGTGTCACCGTCGTCATCGCGGGCAACGACCGCCTGGGCCGCGATGCCATGGCGCGCCTGGTCGCCTCGGTCCGCGGGACCGGGCCGGAGTTGTCGGAGGGGCCGCTCAACAGGATCATCTGGCGCGAGTCCACGCGCCCGGGGCCGCACGGGTAGGCCGGTACGGAGCGCGGCGGCGGGCCGGGCGCGGGGGCGCTCACCAGGGCGAGAGGGAGTCATGGGATGATCCGCTCGCACCTGGGATTTCTGTGATTTCTGAGATCACTGGTGTGCGTGGGGCGACAGTGGTGATCTGGAGGGGGCTTCATGGGGGTCGGGCGCACACCGGGACAGGCATGGTTGTGGCCGCTCCTGACGAGTGTGGTGCTGACCCACACCGCCCTCAACCTCGCCCGGCCGCTCATCTCCTACCGGACCATCGCGGTCGGCGGGGACGCCGTGGCGGTCGGCCTCGTCACCGCCGCGTACGCGCTGCTCCCCCTCCTGATCGCCGTCCCCCTGGGCAGGGCGACCGACCTCGCCCGGCGCACCGCCTGGATCGTCGGGCTGGGCGCGGTGGTCCTGGCCGCCGGATGCGTGTTCCTGGCGTTCACGACCGGCCTGGTCTCCCTCGCGGTCGCCAGCACCGTGGTCGGGGTCGGCCACCTGCTGTGCATGGTCGCCGGGCAGGGGCTCATCGCGCGGTTCTCCCCGCCCGGGAACCTGGACCGCGACTTCGGCTGGTTCACCGCCGCCGCGTCGCTGGGACAGCTCGCCGGGCCGCTGATCTCCGGCGCCGTCCTCGCCGAGGCCTCCGGGCCGGCCCTGCTCTCCGCGACCTCGACGGCGCTCGTGATCGCCTGCGCCACGGCCGCCCTGGGGCTCCTACCGGTCCTGTTCCTGCTGCGACTGCGTTCCCCGGCGCACCCCGGGGGAGCGGGCAGCGAGCCCGTCCCGACCCTGGCCCTCCTGCGCAGGCGCGGCATGCCCTCCGCGCTCCTGGCCAGCCTGGCCCTCCTCTCGGCCGTGGACATCCTCACCGCGTACCTCCCGCTGATCGCGGAGAGCCGGGGCATCCCGCCCGTGCTCGTGGGCGTCCTGCTGAGCCTGCGGGCGGGAAGCTCCCTGCTCTCGCGGCTGATGCTCTCCCGGCTGCTCGCGCGCTGGTCGCGCAAGCAGCTGATCGTGGCCAGCACGTCCGTTGCGGCTCTGGCCCTGGCGCTGGTCGCCGTGCCGAACGCCGGACCGCTCGCGCTGGGCGCGGTGCTCGTCGCGGGCGGGTTCCTGCTGGGGCTGGGGCAGCCGCTGACCATGGCGGAGGTCGCCACCGCGGCGCCCCAGCAGGCGAAGGGCGCCGCGCTGGCCCTGCGCATCTGGGGCAACCGCCTCGGCCAGGTGGCCATCCCCGCCGCCGCGGCGGGGATGGCGGGCACGGCCGGGGCGCCGGGGGCGCTGCTGTTCTCGGCCGCGGTGCTGCTGGCGGCGGCGGTCACCGCCGCCTGAGCCGGGTCAGCGGAGCGCGACCGCCTCGGCGGCGAGCCGGGTGACGCGCTCCCAGTCCCCGTCCCGGACCGCGTCCCGCGGGGTGAGCCAGCTTCCGCCGACGCACGCCGCGTTGGGCGCCGCCAGGTAGTCGGCGGCGCTGTCGGCCGTGATCCCGCCCGTCGGGCAGAACACGACGTCGGGGACCGGCCCGGCCACGGCTCTCAGGAAACCCGGGCCCAGGGCCGAGGCGGGGAAGGCCTTCTGCGCGAGGAACCCCTGCTCCCTGGCGGCCAGCACCTCGCTCACCGTCGCCACCCCCGGCAGGGCCGCGACCCCGCTCCGGGCGAGGTACCGCAGCAGTTCCGGGGTGGTGCCCGGGGTGACGAGGAAGTCGGCTCCGGCCTCGACGGCGGCGTCCGCCTGGCGGGGTGCGAGCACCGTCCCCACCCCCACCAGCACGCCCGGCACCTCGCGGGCCACCGCGCGGACGGCGGAGAGGGCTCCGGGGGAGCGCAGGGTGATCTCGACGATCCCGACACCGCCGGCCAGGAGCGCCTCTGCCAGGGGGACGGCCCGGCCGGGGTCGTCGACCGTGACCACGGGGATGACCGGGGACCGGCCCAGAACGGCGTCCGCCGGCGTCACAGGGCGATCTCCTTGCCGAGGGCGCGGGTGTCCGCGGCGTCGATGAGCTCGTA
Organism: Nocardiopsis sp. NPDC058631; assembly: GCF_042716955.1. Lineage (NCBI taxonomy): Bacteria > Bacillati > Actinomycetota > Actinomycetes > Streptosporangiales > Nocardiopsidaceae > Nocardiopsis > Nocardiopsis sp. NPDC058631. Next base: position 130,233 of record NZ_JBHXQY010000002.1, read on the forward strand.
CCAGTGGGTCACCGGGCCGGTGAAGAGGGCGTCGGCGACGACCTCCCCGGGGAAGATCCCGGCCCCCATCAGGCGGGGGACCACGTCCGCGGCACGCCTGCGGTCGGGCAGCAGCCCGGCGAGGGTGGCGGCCAGGGGGTCCTCCACCCGGGGCCCGGCGGTGGCGACGTGGTGCATCCAGGCCGCCACCGCCAGTGCGCTCCAGCGGGGTTCTCCTCCCCCGTCCAGGACCGCCCGGACCGTGGGGAGCAGGCGCGGACCGATCTTCTGGGAGCCGTCGGCGGCGACCTTCGCGGTCGTGTGGCCCAGCGCGGGGTTGGCGAACCGGGCCAGGACCGACTCCGCGTAGGCGGGACCGTCGAGCCCTCCGGGCAGGCGCAGCGAGGGCAGGGCCTCCTCGTGGATGAGCCGGTGCACCGCCTCGGCCGCGGCGGTGTCGGCCGCGCACTCGGCGATGGTGCGGTGCCCCAGTGCGAGCCCCAGGTAGGCGAGCAGCGAGTGGCCGGCGTTGAGGACGCGGAGCTTGGTCTCCTCCCAGGGGCGGACGTCGTCGGTGAAGAGCGCCCCCGCGCTCTCCCACCGGGGGCGGTCCGCCGCGAAGCGGTCCTCGACCACCCACTGGCGGAAGGGCTCGGCGATCACGGCGGCCTCGTCACGCAGCCCCAGGGCCCCCTCCACCAGGTCCAGGTCCTCCGGCGTGGTGGCCGGGACCATCCGGTCGACCATCGTGTTGGGGAAGGAGACCGACCTTCCCACCCAGGTCCTCAGCCGGTCGCCCTCGGATCCGGGCAGGGCGTCGGCGAAGTCGGCGACCAGTGCGCCCAGCCGGTCCCCGTTCCCGGACAGGTTGTCGCAGGAGACCACGCTGACCGGGCCGGCGTCGCGGAGCATGCGCAGCTGGAGGCCCCGGGCGACCTGCCCGACGGAGGTGAGCGGGGGAGCGCCGTCCAGGTCCGCCCGCACCGCCGGATCCCCCAGGTCCAGGCGTCCGGTCAGGGGGTCGGCCCGGTAGCCCTTCTCCGTCACGGTGAGGGTCACGACCCGGGTGCCCGGATCGCCGATGCGCTCCACGACGGCCAGGGGGTCGCGCGGCCCGGCGAGGGTCTCGGTGACGGAGGAGACCACACGGGCGGCACCGCTCCCCGAGCCGCGCTCGGTCACGCTGAACAGTCCGTCCTGCGGCGCCAACTGCTCCCACACGCGCGCCGACCGCCCGGTCACCGCGCTGATCCCCCACGAGGTGTCCCCGGTCGCCAGCATGGCGTCCTCGGTGTACACGGCCGTGTGGGCACGGAAGAACGCCCCCGCGCCGAGGTGGACCACCCCGGTGCGCAGAGACTTCCGGTCCAGGGCCGGGGAGCGCCCCGACCGGCCGAGTGAGGCCAGGTCCAGTCTGTTCATCGTTCAGCTCCCGCCCGCGCCGCGTGGGCGCGCGCCTGTTCCAGGGTGGGCAGCAGCCCCGTCCCGCCGCGCCCGCCGACGTTGAGGCTGGCGACGGCCGCGGCGAGCCGGGCCGCCCGCTCGAATCCGTCACCCAGGACCATACGGGCGCTCAGGGTGCCCAGGAACGCGTCCCCGGCGCCGGTCTGGTCCAGGACCAGGGGAGCCGGAACCGCGTCGACCCAGGTGCTCCCCTCCGCCGTGGCCAGGTGGACGCCGCTGGACCCGCACGTCACCGCGACGTGCCGGGTGCCCGCGTCCAGAAGGCGCCGGGCGGCCTCCGCCGGCGACGCGCTCCGCAGGAGGGACGAGGTCTCCCCCGGGTGGGAGGGGGTGACGAGGTGGGCGAGGGGCGCGAACTCGGCCAGGACCGCGGCCGCGTCCTCCCGTGTGGTCAGCCCCGGTCGGTGGTTGGGGTCGAACACGAACCTCCGGGCCAGGCGTGCCGCGGTCCTGACCGCCTCGTGCGCGCTCTCGGAGACGGCGCAGGCGATACCGGAGGCCACGACCGCGCCGGCGCCGGCCAGGGCCTGTTCGTCCAGGTCGTCGGGGCACAGCGTCGATCCGACGCTCCCGTTGCGGGCGTAGGCGAACGCCCGTTCCCCCTCGGGGTCGCTGTGGACCAGGTAGACGCCCTGCTGCCCGGGGCGGAAGCGCAGGAGCGACGTGGAGACTCCCAGTTCGGCGACGCGGTCGGCGATCGCGCGGCCCAGGGAGTCGTCGGTCAAGGCCGCGGCCAGGCCGACCCGGGCACCGGCCCGGGCTGCCGCCGCGGCGACGTTGAGGGCGTCGCCGGACACCCCGAGGCGGGCGGGGACCCCGTGCGCCACCGGTTCTTCGGTGGACACCTCCAGGAGGATCTCGCCCAGGACGGCGACGTCGAGTTCGTGAGCGGTCACCAGTCGTGCACCGTTCCGTCCAGCCGCCGGTTGACCGGCAGGTAGCGGGGGTCGTAGGGGTGGCGGGCGGCCGCCTCCTCGTCGAACTCCACGCCCAGGCCCGGCGCCTCACCCGGGTGCATGTACCCGTCGGTGAAGCTGTAGCCGGCGCGGAAGACCTCGTCGAAGGGGCCCGCGTGGCCCATGTACTCCTGGATGCCGAAGTTGGGGATGCTCAGGTCGACGTGCAGGGCCGCCGCCATGGCGATCGGCGACAGGTCCCCGGCGCCGTGGGAGCCGGACCGCACCCCGTACAGGTCCGCCAGGGAGAACACGCGGCGCAGGTGGGTGATGCCACCGGTGTGGGAGACCGATGTGCGGATGTAGTCGATGAGCCGTTCGGTGATCAGCTGCTGGCAGTCCCAGATCGAGTTGAAGACCTCGCCCACCGCGACGGGGGTGGTGGTGTGCTGCCGGATCAGGCGGAAGGCCGACTGGTCCTCGGCCGGGGTCGGGTCCTCCATCCAGAACGGCCGGTAGGGCTCCAGCGCCGCTCCCAGCCGGCCCGCCTCGATCGGGCTGAGCCGGTGGTGGACGTCGTGGAGCACGTGCACGCCGTAGCCGAACTCCTCGCGGACGTGCCGGAGCACGGTCGGCGCGAAGTCGAGGTAGAGCGAGGTCTCCCAGGCGTCCTCCTGCGGCCGGTTGCCGTTGGCGGGCTCGTACACCCGCCCGCCGGCCCCAGCGATGCCGTAGGTCTTGTCCAGGCCGGGCACCGCCGCCTGGACGCGGATCGCCTTGTACCCCAGGTCGAGGTGGCGCTGGAAGTCCGTTGCCAGGTCGTCGAGCGAGGAGCCGCTGGCGTGCCCGTAGACCATGACGCCGTCCCGTGCGGCGCCGCCGAGCAGCTGGTAGACGGGCATTCCCGCGGCCTTGCCCTTGATGTCCCACAGGGCCACGTCCACGGCCGCGATCGCGGTCATCGTGACCGGGCCGCGGCGCCAGTACGCGCCCCTGTAGAGGTACTGCCAGGTGTCCTCGATACGGCGCGCGTCGCGGCCGATGAGGAGCGGGCACAGGTGGTCGCGCAGGTAGGAGGCGACCGACAGCTCGCGCCCGTTCAGCGTGGCGTCGCCGACGCCGGTGACGCCGTCCTCGGTCTCGATGACCAGGGTGACGTAGTTGCGGCCGGGGGAGGAGACGACGACGCGCGCGTCCGTGATCTTCACAGGGTGCCCCTTCCGGGGAGTACGGGGTCGGAGGGGTGGTCGGGACCGAACCGCAGCATGACCTTGCTGCTGCCCGAAGCGGGGTCGGCGGCCACGCGCATCGCCTCCTCGGCGCGGGACAGGGGGAAGGTGTGGGTCATCAGAGGGCTGACGTCGAGCCCCTCGGCCATCGCCGTGAGCGCGTCGTCGATCTCGTCGACGAAGCGGTAGGAGCCCTTCCAGACGATCTCCCGGGTGACGAGGTCGCCCAGGACCGCGGCGGCCTCAGCACCGGGGAGGTTGCCCACCTGCACGACGGTCCCTCCCCGCGCGGTCGAGCGCAGGACGGCGCCGAGCGCCCCCGGCGCACCGGACGCCTCGATGACGATCTCGGCGTCCTCGGGGAGCCGCTCGCCCCGGGAGACGTCGCGGAGCTCGTCCGCGCCCATGGCCGCGGCGACCGCCAGCGACGCCGGGTCGATGTCGGCGACGGTGACCCGTCGGGCCCCGGCGTGCCCGAGGGCGGCTGCCACGAGCGAACCGATGGGGCCGGCCCCGTTCACGGTCACGTCCCGGCCGGTGACGTCCCCGGCGCGGGACACGGCGTGCAGGGCCACGGCCAGCGGCTCCGCCAGCGCGCCCTCGCGTGTTCCGACCCCGTCGGGGAGGGGGCGCAGCTGCTGGGCGCGCACCGCCCTGAACTCGCTGAAGCCGCCGTCGGTGTGCGGGTGGAACGCGGCCGACCCGAAGTACCGCACCCGCGGGTACAGGTTGGTGCGCCCCGCCAGCCGCTCGGGCATGCGCCCGTCCCCGACCAGCTCCGCCGGGTGCACGGTGACGGGCAGGCCCTCCTCGACCCCGCTCACGCCGGGGCCGACCCGGACGACGCGTCCGGCGATCTCGTGTCCCAGGACCAGGGGGTCGCGCAGGACGGCGGTGCCGGAGCGCCCGTGGCGCCAGTAGGCGATGTCGGATCCGCAGATGCCGCCCCACTCCACGGCGACGACCACCTGCCCCTCGCCGGCCACGGGTTCGGGGCGCTCGTCGACCCGCAGGTCCTCGGCCCCGTGCACGGTGACGGCCCTCATACGGCGTCCTCCAGTCGAACCAGGTCGCGTCCGCGCACCTCGGGCATGAAGTACGTGGAGACGAGTGTGATCAGGGAGTAGGTGATGATCATGGCGGCCAGGGGCCACCAGGACCCGGTCACCGCGGTGAGCGTCGCGGCCAGCACCGGGCCGATGGCCGTGGCCAGGACGCCGCCGATCTCCTTGGCCAGGGCCAGCTGCGTGAAGCGCGTGCGCGCCCCGAACAGCTCGGCCATGGTGACGCTCTCCACCGAGAACAGGCCCAGGACCGAGAGGTTGAGACCGACGACCATCGCGATGGTCACGAGGACGACGTCGCCGGAGTTGATCATCAGCATCATGGGCACGGCGAAGAGCATGCTCGCGACCGTGAGGCAGAAGTAGAGGGGGCGGCGGCCGAAGCGGTCACCGAGTACGCCGACCAGGGGGACGGTGACGAACCCGAGCAGGGAGCCGTACACGATGGCGCTCGTGCCGACCGAGCCGTCCATCAGCAGGGTGGCGCCGAGGTAGCCGACGAGGAAGGTCTGGACGATGCCGGAGTTGCCGGCCTGGCCGAAGCGGAGTCCGAGGGCGATCAGGAAGGCGCGGCCCTTGCGCTGGTGGAGGGCGGCCTCCAGGCTGCTCCTGTCCTTCTCCTCGGCGGCGGCGGCGAGTTCCTCCCGGGACAGGGCCACGCCGTCGACGATGTCCTCGCGCTGCTCGAAGACGGGGCTCTCCTTGACGGAGTGGCGGATCCACAGGGCCAGGAGCAGGAGCAGGGCGCTGGCCAGGAACGGGATGCGCCAGCCCCAGGCCAGTAGTTCGGCCTCGGAGAGGGTGAACACCAGGACGGCCCAGATCGCCGAGGCGCCCAGGGTTCCGGAGTTGGTCCCCAGGCACACCAGGGAGGCGATGAACCCGCGCCGCCTGGCGGGGGCGTACTCCGCCAGCATCACCGTGGCGCCCGCGATCTCGGCACCCGCGCCGAAGCCCTGCGCCAGCCGTAGGCCCACGAGCATGATCGGGGCGAGGAGGCCCACCTGCTGGTAGGTCGGCAGTGCGCCGATCAGCGTGGTGGAGACGCCCATGAGCGCGACGGTGATGAACAGGACCTTCTTCGGCCCGAGGCGGTCGCCCATGCGGCCGAAGTAGACCGCCCCGGCGAGGCGGGCCACGTACCCGACACCGTAGGTGCCCATCGCCGCGATCAGGCCGATCGCCGGGTTGAGGTCGGGGAAGAAGATCTGGTTGAAGACCAGGGCGGCGGCCAGGGAGTAGAGCTGGAAGTCCATGAACTCCATGGCGGTTCCGAGCCACCCGGAGACCGAGGCCTTCGTGAGGTCCCGTGTGCTGCGTTCGCCCTGCCCCGCCGGGGACGGTGGCGCCTGTTCGGTCATGGGAGGTTCCTTCGTCGGACGGCTTCTACCTGCGGTGACATCGCCGGGAAACCGGGTGTGAACGTCGTGGCAACTGGTATACAAGCACTGGTATACCAGTGGCGTCAATGGCGGTAGACTCCGGACATGGCTGACGACACCCGCTCCGGGGGACCCCTGCTGTCCGCACGGGACCGCACCTTGGACACCATCCGTCGCGCGGTCATCACCCTGGAGCTCAAACCCGGGGCGCCGCTGTCCGAGAACGAACTCGCCGCCGAGCTCGCGGTGAGCCGCACCCCCGTGCGCGAGAGTCTCATCCTCCTGCGCGAGGAGGGACTGGTGGAGGTCTACCCGCAGGTGGGGAGCTTCGTCTCGCTCGTTGACCCCGAGCGCGTCGCGCAGGCGCAGTTCATCCGGGAGGCGGTCGAGTGCACCTCCCTCGCCCAGGCCGAGCCCCCGTTCTCGCCCGCGCACGTGGCCGACCTGCGGGACAACCTCCAGGCGCAGCACGGGGCCGAGGCCGCGGGCGACCACGACCGGTTCTTCGAGCTGGACGAGGAGTTCCACCGGGCCCTCCTGGCCCTGGCCGGACACGAGAGCGCCTGGCGGACCGTCAACGCGGCCAAGGCCCACCTGGACCGCGCGCGGCGGCTGAGCCTGATCGACACACGGCCGATGGGGGACCTCCTCGAACAGCACACGCAGGTGGTGGACGCGATCGAGGCGGGGAACCTCGACGTCGCGGTCCAGGCGCTCCGCGCCCACCTGCGCGCCGTGTTCGAGGACGTCGAACGCATCAGGGCGGTCTCACCCGAGTACTTCACGGACGGTCGGCGCCGCCGACCCGTCCGGCGGACCGTGACCTCGCTGAAGTAGGGACGGGAACGCCCGCACGCATCCGCCGGGGGCCCTGCGGTGAGGAGCGGACGCGGGAGTACATTGTCGACGACGAGGCGGGGCCGCGAGGGCGGCCGTCGACAGGAGCGGACGATGGAACTGACGAGGGTGCACCCCGAACTGCGCCAGGCGGTGCGGCGGGTTCCCGTCCTGCCGCTGCACCGGACGCGCGTGCGCCGGATGCTCAGGGCCGCCCAGCGCGGCCTCAGCAAGGACGCGGTGGTCGACGGGGTCCGGTTCCGGGACCTGTCCGAGGACGGCGTCGCCGTGCGCGTCTACGAGCCGGAGTCGGGCGCGTCCGGGGCCGGCCTGCTGTGGATCCACGGCGGCGGCCTGGTCATCGGCCAACCCTCGCAGGACGACCGCTTCTGCTCCACCACCGCGCGCGACCTGGGCCTGGTCGTGGTCTCGGTCGACTACCGGCTGGCGCCGGAGGAGCCGTTCCCGGCCGCGGTCGACGACTGCGTCGCCGCCTGGGACTGGTTCCAGGACTCGTGCGGACGGCTCGGGGTGGACCGCACCCGGATCGCCGTCGGGGGGCAGAGCGCGGGCGGCGGCCTCGCCGCCTGCCTGGTGCACCGGCTCCACGACCGCGGCGGGGTCCGGCCCCGGGCGCAGCTGCTCGGCTGCCCGATGCTCGACGACCGGACCGCGGCCCGGACCGAACTGGACGACGAACGGCACTGGGTCTGGAACAACCGCCTCAACCGGTTCGGCTGGAGCGCCTACCTGGGGCGGGAACCGGGCGGGGAGACGGAACCCTACGCGGTGGCCGCCCGGCGCGACGACCTGCGCGGACTGCCCCCGGCGTGGATCGGGGTGGGCGACATCGACCTGTTCTTCGACGAGGCCACCGGCTACGCGAGGCGCCTGCGCGAGGCCGGGGTGGAGTGCGAGCTGGAGATCGCCCCCGGCGCCCCCCACGGCTTCGAGGCGTGGGCGCCCGACGCACCCGTGGCGGAGGACTTCTCACGCCGGAGCCGCGGATGGCTCGCGCGGGCGGTCGCCTCCCCGGACGCGTAGGCCGTGCTCTTGCGTCCTTCCGGACCCGCGTCCACCGGGCTTCCCCTCGCCGCGCCTTCGCGCGCGTGAAGCACAACGGGGCCGAGCGTCGCACACCGTCGTGCGGGAGATCGCCCGGACGGCCGCTCGCCGACCCCAAAACCTTCGAAGACGCTCCCCGGGACCTCCTCCGAGCAGCCCCGCACCGCGGAGAGCACGACGCCGACCATCCTGGCCGCCTGGTGCCAGGACGAGTTGCGCCCCCTGCTCCGGCGGGGGCGGCGCGCCCGTTTGCGCGCGCAACCGGCGAAGTCGCCGACTCTGCCCACCTGCTGCCGCACGTTCCAGGTGCAGGATCACGGAGCGTGGAGCGGGTGCCCGTCCGGGCGGGTGCGGCCGTACCCGCCCGCACGGGGTCAGAGGCTGGTGGGGAGCATCCCGCCGTTCCACTCGACGGCGTCGGACAGCGCCACCTCCAGGTCCATGGTGGTGCCGGTGAGGTCGGCGTGGGCGCGGTGCAGGTTCAGCACGAGGCGTTCGGCGTCGTCCCAGTCACGGAACTCGCCCAGGTCGCAGGCGAGGGCGGTCTCCAGCGGGGTGCTTCCCCGGGCGACCCCGGCACGGGCGGTGTCCAGGACGAACCGGTAGTAGCGCTCGTGGGCGCCCAGCACTCCGTCGAGTTCGGCGGCGCCCAGCAGCGGCCCGTGCCCGGGGACCACGTGGTCGGGGGCGAAGGCGTGCAGCCACTCCAGGGAGCGCAGCGCACCCTCGACCGACCCCATGAACACGAGCGGCGTCAGCCCGTGGAACACCAGGTCACCGGTGTAGAGCACGCGCTCCTCCGGCAGCCACGCCACGACGTCGCCGGGGGTGTGCGCCGTGTACCCGGGGTGGCGCAGGTCCACGCGCCGCCGCCCGGTGTAGACGGTCAGTTCCCGGTCCAGCACGATCGAGGGGGCGCGACGGCTGACGTTGCCCCAGTCGGGTGCGGGGGACCAGACAGGCGGGCACGCCTCGAAGATCGGGTCGTGGAGAAGCGCCTCCCGCATGGCGGCCTGTCCGATGAGCGCGGCGGAATCGGGCAGCAGGCTGTTGCCGTAGGTGTGGTCGCCGTGCTGGTGGGTGTTGACCGCCCACCGGACGGGGGCACCGTCGGTGGCGTGGGCCAGGGCGTCGAAGAAGCGCCGGGTGCGGGTCTCGGTGGCACAGGTGTCGACCACCAGCAGGCCGTCCTCACCGATGACCGCGCCCGCGTTGTTCACCCACCAGGTGCCGTCCGGCTGCACCCACGCGTACACGCCGTCGACCACCTCCGACAGGGTCGCGGCCCCGGGACCGGTCGATGCGGTCGAGCCCATGGTGGTGGTCTCCTCACGGATCGTGCGTGTGGTCGGGGCAGCAGACTACCGCCGGGGCGGGGCGCCCCCGTGCAGGGTCATCCCCGGCGGACAGGGCCGCCGCTCGCCCGTGCCGTTTCCGCCCCACAGGTGTTCCGGAACACGGCCGGGACGGCCTCCCCGATCCCCGCTGTGGAAGCGAAGCCGTAGTCTGGCCGTTCCACATGTCCGTACGGCGGGCGCTTCGGGGCAGTGTCCCCGGCGACCGAAGGCACAGTGAGGGGTCGGGTTCCTTGAGGACCGGGGAGGACGCGCGGATCTTCGCGCTCGAACGGCATGTTCGGGAGTTCTGGCATGGGCACGCCGTGGAGCCCGCCACCTGGGAACACGCTCCGCTCCTCGACCGGGTCCCGGGTTTCGCCACCTACCGGGTGGCGCCCAGGAACGCGGGCGATGGCTGGGTCCACGTCACGGTCGGCTCCTCCGTCCACGAGGAGCGGGGAGGCACCGAGTTCTTCCTCATGTCGCCGACCGGGGCGCAGGCCCACGCCGAGACCCTGGCCATGGTCAGCCACCTGCACTCCTTCGAGGAGTACCGGCTGGGCGTCGGCTCGGTGATCGACGTGGGCGGCCCGTGGACGGAGGGCTCGCGCATGGACCACCTCCTGGTGAGCCTGCCCTACCCCTACGGCCCCGCGCTGGAGTGGGCGCCCGCCGAGACGGGGGGCGCGAGGTTCCTGTGGCTGCTCCCGATCCACCGGAGCGAGGCCGCCTTCGTCGTGGCCGAGTCGCTCGACGCCTTCGAGGAGGTCCTGGAGACGGAGGGCGTCAACGTCCTGGACGCCGACCGGGCCCCTCTCGTGTGAGTGGGCCCCCGCGCCGGGGCGGTCGGGCTCAGGCTTCGGGCGGCGCCGTGGACTCGCGCACCACGAGCCCGGGAGGGGCGATCGCGGGCACGTCGGCCGGCGCCCCGTCCAGTGCGGCGACCAGCGTCAGGGCGGCGGCCCGACCGAGCCCCACCAGGTCATGGCCGACCGTGGTCAGCCGCGGCTGCACGAGCGCGCCCAGGGGCAGGCCGTCATGGCCGATGACGGACAGGTCCCGGGGCACCTCCAACCCACGCCTGCGCGCGGCGCTGATCCCGGCGATCGCCATCATGTCGTTGGCGAACAGGATCGCGGTGGGCCGCTCGGCCGCCGACAGCGCCTCGTCGGTGGCCGCGGCCGCCCCCTCGGTGGTGAAGTCGGGAACCGCCAGCACGGCGGCGGACAGCCCGTGCCGCCGCACCTGCTCCTCCACGATCCCGCGGCGGAAACCGGTGTGCACGCGGTCCTCGGGACCGCAGACGTAGGCCACGCGCCGGTGGCCCAGCGAGGCCAGGTGCCCGACCGCCTCGACCACCCCCCGCTCCTGTTCGGGGGCCTGCACCGCCGGAACCGGGTCGTCGCGCCAGGGCATGCCGATCAGCACCGAGGGAAGTCCGAGCCGCCGCAGCAGCTCGAACCGGGGATCGCGGACCAGGCTCTCGGTGAGGATGACGCCGTCGACTCGGCGCTCCTCGGCCAGGCGCCGGTAGGCGCGCCGTTCGGCGTCCTCCTCCTCGCCCACGATGTGCAGCAGCAGGCCGTAGTCCAGGGGGGCGAGTTCGCGTTCGATGCCCGAGATCAGCACACCGAAGTGCGGATCGTAGGACAGCAGGTCGGGGGAGCGGCGCGAGACCATGCCGATGGCCCGGGTGCGCGCCCCGCGCAGCGCCACGGCCGCGGCCGAGGGCGACCACTGGAGCTTGCGCACCGCGTCGAGGACCCGCCGGCGGGTGGGCTCGGCGATGCGGCCCTTGTCGTTGACCACCTTCGACACGGCGGAGACCGACACCCCCGCCAACGCGGCTACGTCGGAGATCGTGGGGCGGCCGGTGGAGCCGCGGACGGCCATCAGGGCGCTCCCCGACCAGGCGGGGCTCCGGGGACTTCCTCGCGCACCAGTACCGCTCCCTTCGCGATCGCAGGCTCCCCGCTCCGCCCTCACTGGGTGTCGCGGGCGGGGCCGGGGCGCGGACAGGTTACCAACGGGGTTCGTGGAGGGCCCGGGCGCGTGTCCGTGGCCCCCGGGAAAACGATGAACCGGCCGTGTCGGCGGACACTACCCCAACCGACGCGGTTTTTCCAGGTCTCGACACCCGATTGGGAAAACGATATACCTGCCTCAGGGCACGCCGGGGTACCGGGGCGGAGCGAGCCCGCGCCGGTGGTGCCACGGCCCCGGTCCGCGGGGGCGCGCCACCGTCCGGCCGCCTCCGCGGACCGGTTCCGCCGGGCGTGCACACCCACACACGAGGAAGTACCGATGAGGATCACCTCCGCCGACGTCATCGTGACGAGCCCGGGACGCAACTACGTCACCCTCAAGATCACCACCGAGGACGGCACCACCGGCCTCGGCGACGCCACCCTGAACGGCCGCGAACTCTCCGTCGCCTCCTACCTGCGCGACCACGTCTGCCCCCTGCTCGTGGGCCGCGACTCCGGCCGCATCAACGACATCTGGCAGTACCTGTACCGCGGCTCGTACTGGCGGCGCGGCCCCGTCACCATGACCGCGATCGCCGCCGTGGACTGCGCCCTGTGGGACGTCCTCGGCAAACGGCTCGGCCAACCCGTCCACCAGCTGCTCGGCGGCGCCGCCCGCGACGGCGTCATGGTCTACGGCCACGCCAGCGGCGAGTCGGTCGACACCCTCCTGGACGCGGTCGGGGGCTTCTTGGACCAGGGGTACCGGGCGGTGCGCGTCCAGGCCGCCGTCCCCGGGCTGGAGAGCACCTACGGGCTGCACCACCCCGGCACCGGCCACACCTACGAACCCGCGGACGCCGCCGTCCCCACCGACAACGCCTGGCACACCCCCGCCTACCTGGACTTCGCCCCGAAGATGATGGAGGCGGTCCGCGACAGGTTCGGCTACGGCTTCCACCTGCTGCACGACGTCCACCACCGGCTCTCGCCGCTGGAGGCCGCACAGCTGGGCAAGGCGCTGGAGCCCTACCGCATGTTCTGGATCGAGGACCCCACCCCGGCCGAGGACCAGGGCGCGTTCCGCACGATCCGCCAGCACACCACGACCCCGCTGGCGGTGGGGGAGGTCTTCAACACCATCTGGGACTGCCAGCACCTGATCACCGAACGGCTCATCGACTACATCCGCACGTCGGTCTCGCACAGCGGGGGCATCACGCACCTGCGCCGCATCTTCGACCTGGCCGACCTGTACGGGGTGCGCACCGGCTCGCACGGCGCGGGGGACCTGTCGCCGGTGTCGTTCGCCGCGGCCCTGCACCTGGACCTGACCGTGCCCAACTTCGGCATCCAGGAGTACATGGGGCACCTGGAGCCCGCGAGCGAGGTGTTCAAGACCTCCTACACCTTCGCGGACGGCTACATGCACCCGGGCGACGCGCCGGGTCTGGGGGTGGAGATCGACGAGGAGGCCGCGGCCCGCTACCCCTACGAAGCCCGGTACCTGCCGGTCAACCGCCGCCTCGACGGCTCCATGCACGACTGGTGAGGTGCGGCGCCCGCCGGGCACACGCGGGCTTCCCGCACGTGTGGGACCGGCGGCCGTGCGCCGTCCGGTCACCGCGCCGCGCCCGGCGGGAACGGTCGGGGCGGGCACGCGACTCCGCGCGCCCGCCCCGGTGTGGCGGGGCCAGGACGCCCCGCCAGGCCGGGGCGGGGGTGTCAGCGGGCCGGAATGTCCTCGGGCAGCAGGGTGGTGAAGTCCTCCCTGGTGGCGTTCTGCACGCCGTTGACCAGGCGGCCCGCCTGACGGGTGATCATCCGCTCCAGCACCTGGCGCGCGTAGCGGGCGTTACCGAAGTTCACGTCCCGGACCACCCCCGAGAAGTGCTCGTGCAGGGCCGCCGTCGTCGGTTCGCCGCAGGTGTACCCCGAGCTCTTCGCCATCCGCTCGACGATGGTGACCAGCTCGTCGTCGCTGTAGTCGGGGAACTCCACCTGGTGGTTGAACCGCGAGGCCAGACCGGGGTTGGAGTCGAGGAAGCGCTGCATCTCGTTGGTGTACCCGGCGACGATGACCACCGCCTCGTCGCGGTGGTCCTCCATGAGCTTGACCAGGGTGTCGATGGCCTCCTGGCCGAAGTCGTTGCCCGACCCGCGCGGCGCCAGCGAGTAGGCCTCGTCCACGAACAGCACGCCGCCCTTGGCCCGCTCGAACACCTCGGCGGTCAACTGGGCGGTGTGCCCGACGTAGCGCCCCACCAGGTCCGAGCGGGCCGCCTCCACCACGTGGTCGCCGCGCAGCACCCCCAGCGCGTGCAGGAGCTTGCCGTACAGCCGCGCCACGGTCGTCTTACCGGTACCGGGAGGACCCGCGAACACCAGGTGGTGGCTCATCGGTGCCACCTGGAGCCCCATGGCGAGCCGCTGCTGCGACATCAGCAGCAGGTTGGCCAGGTCGTTGACGGTCTCCTTCACGCTCGCCAGGCCGACCATGGCGTTCAGCTCCTCGCGCAGGGCCGCGATCCCGTCCGTGGTGCCGCCGAGCTTCTCCTCCTCGGCCGCCGCCCCGAGGTCCTCGGGCAGCAGGAGGGTGAGCGAGTCCGGGCTGTCGGGGATGGTCCCGCCCAGCCGGAACGCCTGGCGGTCGATCATCTCCTCGAAGATCTTGCGGGCCTCACGGCCGTTGCCGAACGCCGGGCCCTTGGGCACCCGCTCGAAGTGGGCGAGCAGGGCCGCCTCGGTCTCCTCCGCCATCCGGTAGCTGTGGGAACCGCACATGTTGCGCACGATCTCCGTCAGTTCCTCGGCTTCGTAGTTGGTGAACTCGATGGTCCGGCTGAACCGGGAGGCCAGACCGGGGTTGGTGTCGAGGAAGCTCTGCATCTGCTCGGTGTAGCCGGCGACGATCACCACGACCTCGTCGCGGTGGTCCTCCATGAGCTTGACCAGGGCGTCGATGGCCTCCCGGCCGAAGTCGGGGCCGCTGCCCCCGCCCTCGCTGCCGCTCGCCAGCGTGTAGGCCTCGTCGACGAACAGCACGCCGCCCTTGGCCCGTTCGAACACCTCGGTGGTCTTGATCGCCGTGCCGCCCACGTACTGCGAGACCAGGTCGGCGCGGGCCACCTCCACCACGTGCCCGTAGCGCAGCACGTCCAGTTCGGCGAGGATCTGCCCGTACAGCCGTGCCACCGTCGTCTTGCCCGTACCGGGAGCGCCGCCGAAGACCAGGTGGCGGCTCATGGGCGGCGTGGGCAGACCCATCTCGGCCCTGCGCTGGGCCATCTGGTTGCGGGTGACGAGCGTCTTGACCTCGTGCTTGACCCCGGCCAGGCCCACCAGCGAGTCCAGTTCCAGCAGGGGGCCGACCTCTTCGACATCCCCGTCCGCCTGCTCGGAGACGGGGGCCTCCGGCATCGCGACGGGCGCGCCCGCCAGGTCGCCGAACGCGTCCGGCGCCCCGTTGCCGCGGCTGAGCAGCTCCTCCGTGCGCATGCTCTGGCTGGCGACGGTCTGGCGCAGCCCGGAACGGCCGTTGTCACGAACGGAGCAGTCCTCCACCGCCACGTTCTCGGCGGAGTGCACGAGGATGCCGTCGGCGCCGTTGCCGAACACCTCGCACCGCCGCAGGGTGGCGCTCGCCTTGGCCGCCACCAGCACGCCGTTGCGGCGGCCGTTGTACACCCGGGTGCGCAGCACCGTCGCGCTGCCTCCGGCCCGCACGGCGATACCGTCGCCCGTGCACTCCGACACGTCGCAGTCGCGCACGTCGGCGGACGCGCCCGAGCCCACCGAGATCCCGGCATCGCGGCTCCCGGAGATCTGCACACCGGTCAGCAGGGGCGCTCCGCCCTCCTCCACGGACACGGCGCTCTTGCCGGTGCGCTCCAGCGTCACGCCCTCCAGGCGTCCGCGGCCGCCCTTGCCGAACACCACGCCCTGGCCCCGGGTCCCGGTGATCGCGGTCGCGCGCAGGAACGGTGCGCACCCCTCGACCACCACGCCGGGACCGGCGGTCTCGCTGACCAGCCCGCGGTCGAACTCCACGACGCTGTCGCCGCCCAGGCTCAGCCCCAGGCCACGACGCACGACCAGGCCGAGGAAGGCGGTGGAGGCACGGTCCTCGGCGCGCACGGCGTCGCCGCCCGACTCCTCCACCTCGCAGTCGGTGAAGGTCCCGCGCGCACGGCCCGACAGGTGGATGGCCACACCCTTGGCGCGTACCACGCGCACCTGCGCCACCTGCGGGTCCGAACCGTTGTGCACGACGATGCCCCGCCCGCCCACGTCCTCGAACACGCAGTCCTCCACCACCGGGCGCGCCCTGCTGGAGACCGACAGGCCATCGCCCTCGGTGTCGTGCACGCGGGTGCCCAGCAGCGAGATGGCGGCACCCTCCTCCAACGCCACCGCGGGCTTCTTGGTCCCCGAGATCTCGCAGTCCCGGATCGTGCCCGCGGCCTGTCCGCTGACGAACACGCCGTTGCCCCCGGCGTCCCGCAGCACGCAGGAGCGGATCGTGGGGCGGGCCTGCTCGCCGATGACCACGGTGCTGGTGCCGACCTCCTCGACCACGCAGTCCTCGATGACGCTCGGCCCCGAGGAGGTGATCACCACGCCCGCCCCCGCCGAGCACGTGACGCGGCTGTCGCGCATGGCGAGCGCGCCGCCGCCGCGCACCGACACCGCGGTCCACGAGGCCCCCTCCACCTCGCAGTCGGCCATCTCCAGCTGCCCGAGGGGGATGTCCACCGCGGGGTAGTCGGCGTGGCGGCCGCGCAGGACCAGCCCCGACAGCTTGACCGCCTCGGCGCCCGAGACCACCGCGCAGCCGCTGCCGGTGGTGATCTCCACGCTGCCCAGGCCGTCGCGGGCCATCAGGGTGACCACGTCGCGCAGGACGAGGCTCTCCTCGTAGCGGCCGGGGGCGATGGTGATGAGGGCACCGCTGGCAGCGGCCTCGACCGCCTCGGTGATCGTTGCGTGCCCGTCCTGCGCGTCGGCGTCGACGGTGAGGAACTGCCTGGTCATCGGTGTCTTCCTAAGTCGGGGGAGAGGCGGCGGGGGGGGGGCGGCCCCCCCCCCGCGGGGGGGGGAAGTGCAGGAC
>NZ_JBHXQY010000002.1:146572-153393 GCF_042716955.1 Nocardiopsis sp. NPDC058631
GCGCCGCCGGCTTGGTTTGGGGGGGGGCCGCGGGGGGGGGGGGGGGGGGGGCGGTTGGCTCTGGGTGTGCTCTGGGTTTTTATCCTTGGGGGGGGGGGGGGGGGGGGGGGGCCCCGCCCCCCCCCCCCGGGGGTGGGTCAGGAGCAGGACGCGCGCACCGCCGAGGCGGCCACGTGCGAGCTGGTGTGCTCCTGGTCCGCGAGGGCGTCGGCCCCGGCGTTGGTGAGCTTGACGGTGAACTCCTCCGTAGGGGAGGTGAACCCGGTAACCTGGACCCAGCCGCCCCGAATCCCCGCCTGGTCGATCCCGAAGACCGCTACGGGCGACCCCTCGGCAGAGGAGCCCGAGAAGAGCTGGTACTTCGCCTCCCCGGGGGAGATCCACAACGGGCTCTCGTCATCGGGCACGTGGACGTAGAGCTCGCACACGACCCCCGCTTCCCCGGGGGTGAACGTCCAGGTGGCGTACTGGCCGTTGCCCTGTTCCGGGTCGCCCGAGACGGGAAGCGCCTCGTAGCCGCCGTCGCAGCCCTCCTGAGCGTACCCGCCGGGCCGGGTGGCCCAGCTGGCGGTGCCCTCGGCGCTGTCCCAGCGCCCCTCGTTCGTGTAGGAGGCGCCGGGGGCGGTCTGGCAGCCGGGCCCCGCGACGGCGAGGAAGGACTCCGGTTCCGAGCCCCCCGTCATCGCGAACGTGTCCTCAAGGACGGAGCCCCCGCCCTCCGAGGTCGGCGGGTCGGCGGGTGCCCCGCCGTCGGCGGCGTCGCCGGTTCCGGCAACCCCGCCCTCGCGGGCGGCGTCGCCGGTTCCGGTGGTGTCGGCGAGGGGGGCGTTCATCTCCTCCGGGGCAGAGCCGGTGCCGGTGTCCCCGGTGCCGGTGTCCCCGCTCCCGGCGCCCTCTCCGGCCCCTCCGTCGGTCTCACCCTCCCCGGAGGTCCCGGCGCCCTCCTCCCCTCCGGCCGCCGCGTCCTCTCCGGCCGTCCCGTCCGCGCCTTCCTCTCCGGCGGGGGGACCGGCGACCGTGTCACTGCCCTCGGCCGGTGTGCCACCGGTCGCGGTGTCCCCGGTCCCCGGTTCCCCGGCGGTCGCCTCGCCCGCGCGGCTCCCGGTCTCCGGGGCAGCGGCGTCGGTGGCCGCGTCCGGGTTCCCCTGTGCGGCGGGGGCGGTCTCCACGGGGTTCTCCCCGCCGGTGGTGCCGGTGGCGCCGGTGCCCGGGTCGGGCATCGTCGGGGTCCCGGCCCCGTCCCCGCTCACCTCGGGCACGTAGCCGGTCTCCTGGGGGGCGGGCGCGGGCACGGCGGCCGCGTCCGCCGGCGCCGCGACGGCTCCGGACTCACCGCCGGCGGAGGCGCCCGCCTCGGAGCCTCCGGAGGTCTGGCCGCCGGCGCCGCCCGCGCCCGAGGCGAGGGGCGTCGCCTCCAGGGTCACACCGGGCACCCCCGCCGTCATGGCGAAGGGCGCGGCGACCAGCAGCAGGCCCGCGATGGCGGCGCCCGCCAGGACGGGCTTGCCCGGACGGTCCAGCGCCTCCTCCGGGGCCTGGGGTGCGGCGGGTTCGTGCAGGGCACCGGTGATCCGGGGACCGGGAACGGCCTCGGCCGCCCCCGCGCCCCCACCGGTCTCCGGCCGGGGAACGGGCGCGGCGTGCGCCCCGGAGCCCGCGATCCCACCGGAGACCGTGCCGTCGGCCCCTCCGGAGAGCACCGACGCGAACTCGGACGCCGGTGCGGAACGGCTCTCGGCCGCCCCGTGCGCCTGAGCGTTCTCAGACATCGCAACTCCTTCTCGGGGGACCCGGGCGGCCGCTCCTGCGGCCGCCCAGGGACGTGGGGGTGGTGGGGGTCACCTGCGTCCTCCTCCGGTCCCGTTCCGGTCGTCGAGGTCGGGAACGTTGTCCACGTTCACGTCCTCGCCGCGGTTGAAGACCTCTTTGGTGTTCAGGAGGATGGCGCTGGAGTCCTCCGTCGCGGTGACTATGAGGCCCATGTACTCGTCGATGGAGGTCTCGAGCAGGCCCAGGGATTTTTCCATGTCCTTGGCGAACTTGTCGCCCTCGCCAAAGATGGGCTGCAGGGGATCCAGCGAGGCCTTCAGCCACTGCTGGGTCTCTCGGGCGTACTCGGCCGCGTCGTTGACGCTCCAGCTGTTCCTGGACATGCCATCGAAGTCGGCGAAGAAGTCGTCGCTGCGGTCCGTCATGTCCGTCTCCTCTCCTGCTCCTCAGCCGCGAGTGCGGTGGGGTTCTTCTACTGTCGCGGATTGTCGGAGGGGATGCCCAGCCGGTCGAGCAGCTTGAACGGGTCGAGGTCGCCGTTCATGACCTCCTCGACCCCCGTCATCTCCGGCATGAGGGGGCCGTAGGCCTCCGAGACGCGCTCGGCCATCTGGCTCCGCGCCTTGTTGACCACCTCCGTGATGGCGGCGGCGAGCTCGGTGGGGGCCATGTCCCGGTAGGCCTGGGTGTGGAACTTCAGCTCAACCAGTTCCCCCGTCGCGTCCACCTTCGCGCCCACGAGCCTGTTCTTCGCCACGACCTCTTCGGTTGCCGACTCCAGGTTTGCGCTTGCGTCCGCCAGTCGGTCCATCGTCTTGTGAAGCTGTGCCAGTTCCTCTTCCATCTGGCGCTGCATCTGCGAGCTCATGCCGGTGTGTTCCCTTCTTGTTCTGACCGGGGACGGGGCGTCCCAGTGCGGATTTCTGCGCGTCGGCCGTGGTGCCCCAGACCTTCTCGTCCTCGGAGAGCCAGGTGGAGCGCTGCCGGTCGCGGTTGTTGTCACCGCCGCCACCGCCGCCCATGCCGCCACCCATCGGCATCATCGGCATACCGCCCATGCCACCCATACCGCCAGCGCCGACGCCGGCGCCTCCCGAGTCGGGCTGTCCGTTCAGCCCTCCCACGCCGCCGAGTCCGCCGGCGCTGCCCGGGGTGCCCTGGCCGCCGGGGGCCCCGTTGGGGCCGCCCGCCTGGTACTGGGTGCCGTCGGGGTTGGCGAACAGCGAGGAGCGGTCGGAGCTGTCCGGAGCGCCCGGACCGTCGGTGGAGTAAGGGCCGGGGGAGGGGTCGAGACCGCCGTAGTTGAGGCCCAGGTCGCTGGGCGACTCCAGCGGCGGAAGCTCCCTCAGGGGCGGAATCGTGGTGTCGTCGCCCTCGAAGGCGTTCCTGATCGGCGCCCCCGTCTCGGGGTCGATCGGGTAGGGCTTGCCGGTGATCGGGTCGATGACGTACGGCTCACCGGTGACCGGGTTGATCGGTACGTCCTCGCCGCTGCCGGGGCCGTTGAGGCCCAGCTCGGGCGGGGGCGTGGGCATGCCGTAGTCGTAGCCGCCCTGCCCGGGGCCGTTGAGCCCCAGTTCGGGCGGGGGCGCCGGCACGTTGTACCCGTAGTCGGTCGGCAGGCCGGTCTCGGGGTCGATGCCGACCGGCTGTCCGGTGACGGGGTCGATGGGCAGGACCTGCCCGGTCTCGGGGTCGTAGTTGATGGGTAGCCCGGTGTCGGGGTTGAAGGGCAGCCCGGTCTCGGGGTCGACGGGGAACGGCTGGCCGGTCTCCGGGTTGAGCGGGAGCCCCGACGCCGGGTCGAAGTTCAGGGAGCTGCCGGTGTCCCCGATGTTGATCGGTTCCCCGGTGACGGGGTCGATGGGCAGGACCTGCCCGGTCTCGGGGTCGTAGTTGATGGGCATGTTGTACCCGTAGTCGGTCGGCAGTCCGGTCTCGGGGTCGATGCCGACCGGCTGTCCGGTGACGGGGTCGATGGGCAGGACCTGCCCGGTCTCGGGGTCGTAGTTGATGGGTAGCCCGGTGTCGGGGTTGAAGGGCAGCCCGGTCTCGGGGTCGACGGGGAACGGCTGGCCGGTCTCCGGGTTGAGCGGGAGCCCCGACGCCGGGTCGAAGTTCAGGGAGCTGCCGGTGTCCCCGATGTTGATCGGTTCCCCGGTGACGGGGTCGATGGGCAGGACCTGCCCGGTCTCGGGGTCGAAGTTGATGGGCAGGCCGGTGTCGGGGTTGAAGGGCAGCCCGGACTCGGGGTCGATGGGGAACGGCTGACCGGTCTCCGGGTTGAGCGGGAGCCCCGTCCCCGGATCGCGCTCCAGCGAACCGTTGTAGCCTCCCTGACCGCCGCGGCCGGGGCCGTTGAGGCCGAGCGAGGGCGGGGGCCCGGGGATGATCGGGGGTACCAGGGGGCCGTTGTTGCCCAGGCCGTTGCCCAGGTCGTTGCCGGGGCCGTTGAGGCCGAGGTCCCCCGGGGGTCCGGGGATGACCGGGGGTACCAGGGGGCCGTTGTTGCCCAGGCCGTCGCCGGGGCCGTTGTTGCCCAGACCCTCGCCGGGGCCGTTGAGACCGAAGTCCGGTACAGGAGGCGGGGGCGTGATGGCGGGGCCGCCGCCGCCCAGACCGTCCCCGGGGCCGTTGAGGCCGAGGTCCCCCGGGGGCGGCGGAACCAGGTTGTCGGGACCGCCGTTGCTCAGGCCGTCGGGGCCGTTGAGCGCCTGTTCGTTCGACGGCGGATCGATGCCCAGTTCGTCGAAGACCTCGTTGAGGTCGATCTCCCGGGGACCGTCGTCGCCGTTCCCACCGCCGTCATTGTCGCCGCCGTTCCCGCCGCCGTCATTGTCGCCGTCGCCGAAGATGTCGCTGAGGTCGATCTCGTCGGGGCCGCCGTTGCCGTCCTCGTCATCGTCGTCGAAGAGGCCGCTGAGGTCGATCTCGTCGGGGCCGCCGTCGCCGTCACCGTCGCCGTCACCGAAGAGTTCTTCGAGGAAGTCGTTGAAGTCCTCGTCGTCACCACCGTCGGGGCCGTCTCCCAGCGGAGTGGGTGTCTCCGTCCTGAGCGGAGTGGGAGGCTCGATGACCTTCAGTTCTGACTGGACGCTCTTGTAGGTCTCGTCCATCTTGGTGTACAGGTTGTTGGCGTACTCGTGGACGGTCTTGTAGTGGTCACGGAACCGCTGGTACATCGCCTCGTTGACATTGGTGTCGGTGATGTCGTCGCCGACGATGCCGCGCACCTCTCCCCTTGGGGTCCCGTCCTCGTTCGTCCCTGCGGGGGTGATCAGGATGTCGAACTGGTTCCGGTGGTCGACCCACTTCTCCGACCCCGCGGACACCCTGAAGTACCAGCCGTCGACCGCGTCGCCGACCCTCCCCCCGTACGAGTTGAGGGCGTCGGAGACCTTGTCGGAGAGGTCGCTGGTGGAGGTCTTCAGCTCATCCCTGATCCTTTCCAGGGCAGCCGTGAAATCGGGGATCTTCATGTGGATCTGGGTCATGCGGTACGCCAGGTCCTCGAGGCGGTACCTGTACGCTCCTGCGGCTGATCCCCTCATGGGCCCGTCCGGGGTGTCGATCGCCTGCACGAGCTTGTTCAGGCTGCCGCCACCCTCCCCGTCGATGTAGGGGGCCAGTTTCTTACGCAGGTTGTCCAGGTTGTCGATGGTGGTCTGCAGCCGCCCGAGATCCCACTTGTCGGACACCAGCCTGTTGGCCTCGTAGTTGGCGAGGGCCGACAGGTCGAGCAGCGACTGCCGGAACTTGTCCTGCTGGCCGCTCTCCGCTTCGTTGTCTTCTGCGGCCCCCCACACCTCCTTCTGCATGTTGTAGCCGGCGTAGTCGTAACCGATGTAGTCGTAGGTGTACGTGTATCCGTAGCCGCCGCCGGACATCGTGTGGGTTTCCCCGTGCTTCCACCAGCGGTCTACCTTTTTATCGCCACTGCCGGTCCAGTCTTTGAAGCCGGTGGTCTCGTGGAAATGGTAGCGCCCGTGGTCGACCCAGAGGGGTTCGGTGACCTTGCTGAGCGGCTCCATCTTGTCGTCGGAGCCAGCGAAAATGTTGAGGATTTCGTGTATCTGTTTGTCCGGCACGTCTCTTCCCTCCCTTTGTGGGTCGCCCCGGTCCTAGTCCTCGTCCTCGTCGTCGTCGTCGTTGCCGCCGCCACCGCCGCCGCCGCCACCGCCGCCACCGCTCTCGCTCGGATAGATCAGGTTCTGGATCTCCTGGGCGGTGAGGTTCTGCTCGTCCTCAAGGTTGACGAAGACGATGAGAGTCTCCGAGAGCTGGTCCTCGATCTGCGTCAGTTCCTTCTGTAGACCCGTGACGAAAGAGGAGATGTTGTTCAGCGACTCGTCGATCTCCGCGGCGAGCGTTCCTGACCTCGGGAGGAGTTCGGTGTCTCCGAGCCTCTGATAACCGCCCTCCCCGCCGTACACGGAGAAGTCTGTTTCCAGGACGTCGATGTCCTCGCGGAGCGGGGTCACGATGTTCTTGCGAAATGCCTTGATCATTTCAAGGTCGATCTTGGTGCCCTCGCCGCCCTTCTCGTCACCCCCATTCCCGTCTCCCTCGCCGTTCCCTTCGCCTTCGGTGTCCTCTTCCTCGTCTTCCTCTTCCTCTTCTTCGTCCTCCTCGTCTTCCTCTTCCTCTTCCTCTTCTTCGTCCTCCTCGTCTTCCTCTTCTTCTTCGTCCTCTTCTTCGTTCTCCTCCTCGTCCTCCTCTTCTTCGTCGTCTTGGTTCGGGGTTGTTTCGGTGGGGCCGCTGCCTCTGCCGTCTTCGACTTCTTCTTCTTCGTCGTCTTGGTTCGGGGTTGTTTCGGTGGGGCCGCTGCCTCCGCCGTCTTCGACCTCCTCCTCTTCCTCCTCCTCGTCCGGGGTTTCGGTGGGGGTCACGACGGGTTCGGTGATGTGGCCCGGATCCGTCGATACCGGTTCCTGGCCGTCGCCGTCGCCCTCGGTGGGGGTTGTTTCGGTGGGGCCGCTGCCTCCGCCGTCTTCGACCTCCTCCTCTTCCTCCTCCTCGTCCGGGGTTTCGGTGGGGGTCACGACGGGTTC
>NZ_JBHXQY010000002.1:153493-163068 GCF_042716955.1 Nocardiopsis sp. NPDC058631
GGTGATGTGGCCCGGATCCGTCGATACCGGTTCCTGGCCGTCGCCGTCGTTCTCGGGCGTGACTACCGGCTTGATCGAGGTGACCGGGTCGAGGGGGACCGTTTCGCCGGGACCGCTGCCACCCCCGTCCCCACCCGGGTCGGAGGAGTCCTCGTCATTGGGTGGCGTGCTCTCGGTCGGTGGAGAGGTGGGGGTCTCCCCCGTGACCGGAGGCGTGGTGGCGCCCACAGGGGTGCTGGGGACCCCGCCGCCGCCCGGGTCGGTCGCGCCGGGGCGGTCGGGGTGTTGGCTCCCCACGTGCTCGGGGGAGTCCTCCTCACGGGGATTGCCCTCGTCGTCGCCGCCCGGCCGGTCGCTTTCGGGGAGTTCTCCCTTGCCGTGTCCGTCACCGCCCGGCCGGTCGTCTCCGGGAACCTCTTCCTCACCGGGCCCGTCACCGGCCGGCCTGTCCTCCCCCTCTTCGTCCTCCCCGTCCCCGTCCCCGTCCTCGTCCTCGTCCTTCTCGGAGATGGTGATCAGACCGGTCTCGGGGTCGACCTCCACCTGCCCGTCGCCGGGGTCGAAGGAGACCTCGCCGGTCTCGGGGTCCAGGGTGAGCTTCAGGTCGCCGATCTCGATCGTGGTCGGCAGGGCCTCCTCGCCGTCACCCGGGCCGGTCGTCTCGATCTCGACGGTGCCCTCGGCAGGGTCGATCGTCAGCCCCAGGTGCCCGGACTCGATCGTGACCGGAGCCGCCTCCGGGTCGAGGGGCACGTCCCTGTCACCGGGCTCGATGCTGATCGTGCCGGTTTCCGGGTCCAGGAGGAACTTCATCTCGCCCGCCTCGACGGTGGTGACACCCGTCTCGGGATCGAGGGTCACGACCGGCGCCCCGGGGATCTCGGAACTGGTCTCGCCGAAGGCGGGGTCGTCGGCGTCGGCGGAGATGAGCTCCACGCCGGTGACCGGTTCCCCGGCCGGGTCCAAGTCCGACTCCAGCAGGTCCTCCTGCTCCTCCTCGGACCGGGGTTCGAGGGGGACGGTGCTGAGCGGAACGGTCGCTTCCTGCGGGGTCTCCGTGGCCTCGACGGAGTCGATGAGGGGGGACATCTCCCGCTGGAGCGGTTCCGCGAGGACCGCGGGCTCTCCCGGTACCGTCTTCTCGCCTTCGAGGGAGGCCGTCTCCTCCGCGGGCATGCCGGCGGAGACGAACCGCGGTTCGGCGGGCACGCCCGGTTCCACGGGAACGCCCGGTTCGGCGGGGCGCAGGGGTTCGAAGCGCTGGGGCTCCAGGGCGGAGAGTTCCCCGTCGGGGGCGGACACGGTGACGACGTGCTCGGTGTCCTGGCCGGGGAACACGTGGGGGGAGGCGGTGTCCCCGGAGCGCTGCGCGCCGAACAGCATCACGCCGTCGTCGCCGACGGTCACCTCGGATTCGCCCGGGTCGAGTACCGCCTCCTGGGTGGCGGTGTCCACCTCGACCGAGGAGCCGGCGTGCCGGAGCATGAGCAGACCGCTGGTCAGGTCCACGCTGACCGGGGCGGACTCCGACCGGTTCGTGGTCGTGCCTTCTTGGAGGGTGGTGCCCTCCTCGGTCTCGGTCGGGTCCGGCTCCTCTCCGGAGAGGGCAGCACGGAAGTCGAAGAGGGGCGGCTCCACGTCGGGACCTCCTTACCGCCCGCAGGGCGGTCGTCAAGTGGTGTGTCGGGGGTGGGGGAGGGGAGCGGGGCGGGCGCCCCGAAGGGAGTGGTGGGCCGCCCGCCCCGGGGAAGGGGAGCGGGCTACATCAAGGCCTGCCAGTTCATGGCCTCGCGCCCGTCGGTGGAGGAGTAGTTGTTGCGGATCTCGTTCAGGGCGGCCTCGGCCTTGCCCAGCAGGAGCTGCATGTCGGCGACGTTGGTCCGCCATGACAGGACCTTGCGGTCGTACTCCGCGGCCATGGCACCGTCGAGCTCTGCCTTGACCGTCTGCATCTGGGCGTCGAGCGCCTCGATCTGGTCCTGCACGGCCTTCGTCTGGGTGCGCAGTTCGTTGGTGGCCTCGTCGACGTAGGCGTAGCTGACGTCGAAACCGTTGATGCTCATGGTCTCGCCTTCCGGGGAGTGGCTTGTGCGGGTGGAAGCGGGTGCCCGGCCTCAGCCGGGCTGGTTCGGGTTGAGCTCGTCCATCCACCGCGAACCGGTGAGGACTGCCGCGTCCTCGGTGGCGTGCATGGCGTGGACGGTGCCACCGAAGGTGCCGATCATCTGGTTCATGTCGTTGGTGATGAGCCGCAGCTCCTCCAGCCAGCCGACGACCGCCTCGCTGTACTTGTTGGAGGCCGCGCCCTGCCAGGACATGCGCAGCTTGTCACGCGTGTTGTCCACGTTGGTGTAGATGGTGTTGCAGCTGCCGTGGGCCTCGGTCATCGCGTCCTGGGCGATGCGCTCGGCCTCGTCTGTAGTCCTTGTCCTCTGGTTCACGGGGTCTCCTCGATTCGTTCCATCAGGGGCAACCTGCGTCCTCTGCGGTGTGCGGGGACGCCAGGGGGAGGGCGGCGGCCTCCGGGTCGAGTACCGGCCCGGAGGGCAGCAGCCGCAGTAGGGAGGTCGGGACCGGGACGGCCTGGGCCGGCTCGTAGCCGAGTGAGGCCAGTGCGGTCTCGTCGATCACCGGGTACTTGGCCGCGCTGTCGGTGACGAGGTAGTGCGTGGTCGCGGTACCGCCACCCCCCACCGACTGGGCGGCGGCGAGGGTCCCCCGGCCGGAGGCGATGCCGACGAGGTCGGGGGTCGGACAGCCCGGGAGGATCCCGGGCCTCTCCTGCACCGGCCACGCCTCCACCCCGGCGGGGTCGTCCATGGTCACCGACAGGGAACCGTCGGGGGCCAGCCGCAGGCACGGCACGCTCGCGCCGACACCCACCAGCTCCGGCGGGGACACGGGGTGGCGTTCCTCACGCGGGCTCGGGCCGTCGGAGAGCCGGGCGTGCGCCTCGCCCGCGGGCAGCGGCAGCGCCTCGGCGGGGCTGTCGGGGTAGGCGGCGCCCGAGACCTCCGGGTCGGCGAGCAGCAGCAGCGCCTGCGTCACGGAGAGCGGTACCAGACCGTCACGGGTGAGCAGGTAGTGCTGGTCCTCCTGATCGGCTGCGGACACCGCGAACACCTGCCCCACGCGCCGGGGTTCGCCCGCCAACGCGTCAGCGTCCTCACCGGCGCCCGGCACCCCGGGTGCGGTCAGGTCCGGGCCCGTGGGCACGGTGTTGAGGAACGCGGAGGTGACGGGCAGGGTGTCGCTCGTCCCGTAACCGAGGGCCTGAACCGCGCCGTTCTCCTCGTCCAGGCGCAGGCGGGTGCCGTTCCACAGCAGCTGCGGGGCGCCGTCCGGACCGGTCACCAGGACCGCCTGGTCGGCGGTGGGCGAGGCCGGGGCGGGGGCCGTGCCGACCACCAGCGCGGTGCGGCCCCGCTCGTCCTCCTCGCCCTCGGGCGACAGCGCGCACACCCGCCAGACCGCCTCCTCCAGACCTGCTTCCGTGGGCAGGGCGTCGGGCGCGCCGGCGATGCCGACGGGGCCGCCCACGGGCACGCCCTCCAGGGACCTGGCCGAGACCAGGCTCACGGCGGCGTCGGCGCCCTGGACCAGGCGTGCGGAGGCGCCGTTGGCCACGGGGCGCAGCACCCCGGCCGAGTACAGGTAGGAGGCCCCGGTGTCGCGGTCCACGATCAGCCGCCCCTCCTGGCGCCAACTGGTGGCGCCTCCGGGGAAGATGAGGCCGAACACGAGGAAGCCGATGCACAGCACCGCGCCGATGGCGATGCCGATGTAGGTGCCGGTACGGGTGCGGCGCATGGGGGCGTCGACCGAGTCGGGGTCGCCCTCCAGCATGGCCGTGCCCAGTCGGCCCACGGTGAAGTTGTGGGCCATCACCCTGTCGCGACGTGACTGCATGTCAGCCGCCGATTCCGCGCAGGAGCGAGAACACGCCGAAGATCGCCAGGACCAGGGGCACGATGGCCACCGTCAGCAGTGACTGGGTGATCTCGGCGGCCCGGCCCCAGTGGGGCAGCGGTCGTGTGCCCGGCAGGTTCCACGACACCACCGCCAGGATCGCGGAGGCGGCGAACAGACCCACCATGGCGAGCGTCCGGGGCAGGGGGTCGGCCGTCCACACCACGACCAGGACCAGCGCCGTCAACCCGATCCAGGGAGGCGCGACCACGAAGGACCGCTGCCAGGCGCTGGCCAGACCGCGTGACTGGAGCAGCATCACCAGCGACACGATCACGCACAGCGTGATCGGCACCCACCCGGGGGTGGCGCCGAGCACGATCAGGCAGACCGTCAGGACGGCGCCGGTGGACGCGTACAGGGCGGTCTGGAACCGGTCGGCCAGCACGGCGCGGTCCAGGACCCCGCGCGCGGGATAGGGATCGATGCCCTCCTGGAGCTGTTCGGGGTTGGACGGCAGCGGGGGCAGCTTCAGGCCGGAGAGGCGGAAGGCCAGCTGGGGGGCGAACGTGCCCAGCAGCAGTGCGATGAGCGCCACCAGCGCCGCCACGGCCGGGACCGTGGCGCCGGGGATGAACATCAGGGCCAGCGCACCCAGCGCGCACAGCACCTCGGCGGTGAACAAGCCGGCGAAGAAGGGCACCGAGCCCGCCACCGCGGCCAGGCCGAGCACGCTCGCCCCCGCCGCGGTCACGGAGCCCGTGAGCAGGCGCGCCCCGGCCAGGGCGGTTCCGGGGTCGCCCGAGGGCACGGACGCGCCGGCCACCGCCATGTACAGGGTGGCCGCCGCGGCCAGGCCGGTGGCGGCGACCAGGTCGCCCATGGCGCGCGAGGCCGCCCAGGCCGACAGCAGCATGAGGAGCGCGGAGCAGGCCGCTGACACCGCGGTCAGAAGCCCGGGACCGCCGCTGACCAGGACGGCCAGCCCGGTGAACAGCACCACCAGGCCCAGCGCCTGGAGCAGGACGCGCGTGGCCTCCGGGCGCCACCGGTCCGAGCGCTCGCCCATACCGGTCGCGACGCCGTCGGTCAGGTCGTCGAAGTGCACCGGTGGCAGCTGGTCGCGGCGGGGGCGCAGGTAGAGGGTCTCTCCGTGGCAGAGTCCCAGGGAGCGGAGGGTCTCGTCCTCCTCCAAGGGCTCGTCGCCCAGTTGCTGGAGGACCCATCCGTCGTGCTCCAGTCCGCTTTCGTCCAAGTCCTCGCCGTTGTCACCCTCGGCGTAGAGCACGAGTGTGGGCAGGATCTCGGAGAGGGGGACTTCTGTGGGAGCCGCGATCTCGAAGGAGCGCTCGGGGGCGCGGATCAGCAGTCGGCACAGGTCCGGGGAGGCGACATCGTTCATCCGGTGGGGGCCCATCATGAGGCGGGGTCGTGACAGGGGCGGAAGTGACGTTAACACTCCCACGACCCATTTTGGAGGTGTGTTGTTTTAAATTTTGGTGTCTGTCACTTTAGTTAGCAACGGTAGTGTTCTGCTGCCGGCGTCCGGTTCCGGACGCCGGTTACGGTCCCCGTTCCGGTCCCGGTTCCGGACCGGCCCTCGTTGTTCCCTGCAAGGGAGGACCCCGTTCTGTGAGTACGATCCTCGTCCGCCGCCCCCCGCGGCGCCCCGGGCCGGACCTGCCCTCGGGCGAGGTCAGCCTCCAGGAACCACCGGAGCTGCCCGACGCACAGTCCAGCACCTCATCGGTGTTCACCTACCTGCCGATGGCCATGACCTCGTTGGCGATGCTCATGATGATCGTCCGCCCCGGGAGCATGATGGGCGGAGGCGGAGGCGGGGGCAGTAGCATCATGCCCTATCTGGCGGGCGGGATGATGCTCACGGGCGCCGTGGTCATGCTCGGCGGCCAGTACGTGCGCACCATGCTGGAGCGCCGCCGCCAGCTCAACGACGACCGCCGCGACTACCTGCGCTACCTCAAACAGATGCGTACCCGCCTGCGGGGGGTGGTCACCGAGCAGCGCGACGCGATGCTCTGGCGGGCGCCCCACCCCGACGCCCTGTGGTCGATCGTGCGCACCTCCCGGCTGTGGGAGCGCAGGGGGACAGACGACGACTTCGCCGAGGCACGCATGGCCGTGGGCGAGCAGGCACTGTCCATGACCATCTCCCCGGTCTCCTCCAAACCGGTGGAGGACCTCGAACCCCTCAGCGCACACGCGCTGCGCCGCTTCATCCGCGCCTACGGAACCGTCGAGGACCAGCCGGTCCAGATCTACCTGCGCGGGTACTCCCGCATCACCATGCGCGGCGACCTGGACGCCAGCCGGGGCCTCGTCCGCGCCCTCATCGGCCAGCTCACCGTCTTCCACGCCCACGACGAGCTGCGCGTGGCCGTGTGCTGCTCCGACGAGTCCCTGCCCCTGTGGTCGTGGGCCAAGTGGCTGCCCCACACCCAGCACCCCACCGCCCGCGACGGCGCGGGCCAGGCCCGGCTGCTGTGCACGGACGCGATGGAACTCGAACAGCTCGTCCCGGACCTGGCCGACCGCCCCCGCTTCGACCCCACCGCCGCCCCCAGCCGCGAGGAGCCCTTCACCGTCATCGTCGTGGACGGCGGGCGCATCCCGCCGGGGTCGCGCATGATGGGCGGCGGCTACCGCAACGCCGTCGTCGTCGACGTCGCCGACCCGATGCCCCCCGAGGACGACCCCTACACCCTGGCCCTACGGGTGGAGCCCGAGCGCCTGGTGATGCTCTCCCGCGACCACAGCGGCCGCGACACCGAGGAGGTGCTGGGCAGGCCCGACTCCCTGAGCCCGTCCCGCGCCACCTCCCTGGCCCGCCTGCTCTCGCCCTACCGCATCGGCATGGTCGTCGAGGTCACCGAGCCGCTCACCACCGACTTCGAGCTGACCACCCTCCTGGGCATCTCCGACCTGCACCGGCACGACACCGAGCGCATGTGGAGCGAACTGCACGAGAAGGACCGGCTGCGCGTGCCCATCGGCATGAACTCCGACGGCGCGCCGCTGGAGCTGGACCTCAAGGAGTCGGCGCTGGGCGGCATGGGACCGCACGGCATGCTCATCGGCGCCACCGGTTCGGGCAAGAGCGAACTGCTGCGCACCCTGGTGCTCGGCCTGGCCCTGACCCACTCCTCGGAGACCCTCAACTTCGTACTCGTCGACTTCAAGGGCGGCGCCACCTTCATCGGCCTCGACCAGCTCCAGCACACCTCAGCGCTCATCACCAACCTCGCCGACGAGGCCATCCTGGTGAGCCGTATGCAGGACGCCCTCCACGGCGAGCTGGTCCGCCGCCAGGAGCAGCTGCGCGCCGCGGGCAACTTCAGCTCCGCCCTGGAGTACGAGAGGGCCCGCGAGACCAACCCCGACATGGAGCCGATGCCCACGCTGTTCGTGGTCGTCGACGAGTTCAGCGAGCTGCTGGCCGCCCACCGCGACTTCATGGACCTGTTCGTCATGATCGGCCGCCTGGGCCGCAGCCTCGGCGTCCACCTGCTGCTGGCCTCCCAGCGCCTGGACGAGGGCCGCATGCACCAGCTGGAGGGACACCTGTCCTACCGGGTCGCGCTGCGTACCTTCTCCGCCATCGAGAGCCGCGGCGTGCTCGGCGTCCCCGACGCACACCAGCTCCCCTCGGCCCCCGGCAACGGCTACCTCAAGACCGACACCGAGACCCTCACCCGCTTCAAGGCCGCCTACGTCTCCGGCCCCTACCGCGTCAAGCGCCGCGCCGCCCGCAGGAACACCGTCGGCGGCGAGGTGGTGTTCTTCGCCGACACCCCCGTGGCCACGGCCGCCCCCGAACCCGAGGAGCCCCAGGTCCAGGTGGAGGAGACCAGCGAGTCCCTCCTCGGGACCGCGCTGGCGCGAATGGACGGACTCGGCCCGGCGGCCCGCGAGGTCTGGCTGGCCCCGCTGGAGGTGCCGCCGCTCGTGGACGAATTGCTCGCCATGACCGGCACCCGCCTGCCCGAGGGGGGCCTGGCCTGGAAGCAGCAGACGACCCTGCGCGTGCCGCTGGGGATCATCGACCGGCCCTTCGAGCACAAGCGCCTGCCCCTGGTCGCGGACCTGTCCGGGGCCGGAGGGCACGTCGGTATCGCCGGCGGCCCCCAGAGCGGCAAGAGCACCATGCTGGCCACGCTCATCCTCAGCCTGGCCGTGTGCAACACCCCCGCCCAGGTCCAGTTCTACGGGATCGACTGCGGCGGCGGCGTGCTGAACTCGCTCAGGGACCTGCCGCACGTGGGCAGCGTCGTCACGCGCACCGACGAGCGGCGCATCACCCGCACCATCATGGAGATGAACGAGATCCTCACCAAACGTGAGGTCTTCTTCACCGAGCACGGCATCGACTCCATGGGCACCTACCGCAGGCGCCGTGCCGCCGGGGAGTTCGCCGACGAGCCCTACGGCGACGTCTTCTTCGTCATCGACGGCTGGGGCACCATCCGCCAGGACTACGCCGATCTGGTGGGATCCATCGTCCAGCTCGTGCAGCGCGGTCTCAACTACGGCCTGCACGTCGTGGTCGCCTCCCCCCGCTGGGCCGACTTCCACACCGGCGTCCGCGACCTGATGGGCAGCCGCTTCGAGCTGAGGATGGGCGACCCCGTCGACTCCATGGTCCACATGCGCGCCGCGCAGACCGTGCCCCGCGTGCCCGGCCGCGGCATCACCGACACCAAGCACCACTTCCTCACCGGCCTGCCCCGCGCCGACGGCCACGCCGACTCGGTCACGCTGGCCGAGGGCATGACCGAACTCGTCGAACGCGTGCGCGCGGCCTGGGACGGACCGCCCGCCCCGCCGGTGCGCACGCTGCCCCCGATTCTGCACGCCCGTGAGCTGCCCGGATCCAAAATCACCAAGATGGGCAGCCTCAAGGTGCCCATGGGTCTGGAGAGCCGCCGGATGCAGCCGTTCTGGCACGACTTCGGCGTCACCCCGCACATGCTCGTGGTCGGCGACACCGAGACCGGCAAGACCACGCTGCTGCGCCACATCACCAACGCGATCCGCAGCCACTACGGTCCGACCACCGCCCGGGTCGTGCTCGCCGACCAGCGCCGCCAGCTCTACGACGCCGTGCCCAAGGAGATGCAGCTGGGCTACGCGGTCTCGGGCGACAACGTCAAGGAGATGATGGCCGCCGCCGCGCAGGCGATGAAGGCGCGGCTGCCCGGGCCCGACATCACGCCCGACCGCATCCGCAAGCGCGACTGGTGGACCGGCCCCGAGCTGTTCATCCTCATCGACGACTTCGAGATGGTCTCCGGAAGCGGCCCCAACCCGCTGACCCCGCTCCTGCCGATGCTCAGCCAGGGTGCTGAGATCGGCATGCACGTGGTCCTCGTTCACGCCGCGGGCGGTTTCAGCCGGGCCTCCGGCGATCCCGTCATCCGGGCGCTCATCGACTCCAACACGCCCAGCATCATGCTGTCCGCCCCGCCCTCGGAGGGCATGCTGTTCGGCAACATCCGGGCGCGCACGATGCCTCCGGGCCGCGCCCTGTGGATCTCGCGCCGCGACCCGATCGAGGTACAGCTGGCCATCGCCGAGGGCGCCGAGGACTGAGTTCCCGCGACGGGAGCGCATGAAGGGGCCCGCGGGGCGCACCGCACGGTGCGCCC